>NZ_JAYGIC010000024.1:0-14171 GCF_034931105.1 Synechococcus sp. CCY9201
GACTGGCAGCCGCTGCTCGAGGCCCTGCTGAAGGAGCTGCCGCTCCAGGCCTGCCCTGGGGCAGGCGCCGTCCAGGCCGCCCGATTCCATCGGGCCGTGATCGCGGGGTTGGTGGCGATGGCGGAGGCGGCCGCACCCGGCTGGGGCTGCCAGCGGGTCGTGCTGGCGGGTGGATGCTTCCAGAACCGCCTGCTGCTGGAGGGGTGCCGCACCGGCCTGCGGGCCGCAGGCCTGGAGCCCTTCAGCGCAGAACTCCTGCCCAGCAACGACGGTGGCCTGGCTCTGGGTCAGCTCTGGGCCCTTTCCTGCGCCATGGCTACAACGGAATCGAAGCCGCCCCACCGCGTGCAGAACGCCCATGTGCCTGGCCCTGCCTGGTCGCATCCTCTCGATCACCCACCAGCCGCCTGCGGTGGAGCCGGCGGCGCCCCCTGATCTCTCCCGCGGCGGCGATCCGCTCTGGCGGGTGGCGGAGGTGGATTTCGGCGGGGTGCGTCAGGCCGTGAGCCTGGCCTGCCTGCCCCAGGCCCGGGTCGGCGATCAGGTGCTGGTGCATGTGGGGCTGGCCCTGAGCATCGTTGCGGAGGACGAGGAGCCATGACCCAGACCCCAGTCGCCACCAGGATCACCGTGGATGGCAACGAGGCGGTGGCACGGGTGGCCTACCGGCTCAACGAGGTGATCGCCATTTATCCGATCACGCCGGCCTCACCGATGGGCGAATGGGCCGACACCTGGGCGAATGAGAAGCGTCCCAACCTCTGGGGTGCGGTGCCCACGGTGGTGGAACTGCAGAGCGAGGCGGGAGCGGCCGGGGCGGTGCATGGGGCCCTGCAGGCCGGCGCGCTCACCACCACGTTCACGGCGTCGCAGGGGCTGTTGCTGATGATCCCCAACCTCTACAAGCTGGCGGGGGAGCTGACGCCGGTGGTGCTGCACGTTGCCGCCCGCTCCCTGGCGGCCCAGGGCCTGTCGATCTTCGGCGACCACAGCGATGTGATGGCCACCCGCGGCAGCGGCTGCGCCATCCTCTGCTCCGCCTCGGTGCAGGAAGCCGGCGACTTCGCCGCCATCGCCGCCCGCGCCAGCCTGCGCAGCCGCCTGCCGTTCCTGCATGTGTTCGACGGCTTCCGCACCTCCCATGAGATTCAGAAGATCGCCCCGATCGACGATGCCCTGCTGCGGCAGCTGATTCCCGACGACGCCATCGCCGAGCACCGGGCCCGGGCTCTCAGCCCAGACCATCCGGTGCTCCGCGGCACCAGCCAGAACCCGGACGTGTATTTCCAGGCACGCGAATCGGTGAACCGCTTCTACGACGACGCCCCGCAGCTGGTGACCGAGGCGATGGACCGGTTCGCGGCCCTCAGTGGGCGCCGCTACGTGCCCTTTGAGTATGTGGGGCCTGCCGATGCGAAGCGCGTCCTGGTGCTGATGGGATCGGGCTGCGAAACGGCCCACGAAACGCTGGAGTGGCTCAACCGCTCAGACCCTGCGGCCGGCGGGGTGGGGCTGGTCAAGGTGCGCCTGTTCCGACCCTTCGCGGCGGACACCTTCGTGGCCGCGCTGCCGGCCACGGTGAAGGCCGTGGCGGTGCTGGATCGCTGCAAGGATCCCGGCGCCAGCGGCGAGCCGCTCTACCTCGATGTGCTGGCCGCCCTGGCCGAAGCCTGGCCGCTGCTCCATCCTGATCGGCCGCCGCCACGGGTGCTGGGCGGTCGCTACGGGCTCTCCTCCAAGGAGTTCACCCCAGCGATGGTGAAGGCCGTGGTCGACCATCTGGCCCGGTTGCTGCCAGGAGGCACAGGGCTGGCGACCACTCCAGGCGTCTCTGCGGCCGGGGGAGCGGCTGCGCCGCCCGTTGATCCAACCACCGTTGATCGAACCGCAGCTGTCCTGAACCATTTCACGGTGGGCATCACCGATGACCTGACTCACCGATCCCTGCCGATCGATCCGGAGTTCGTCTGCGAAGGCACCAGCGACAGGGCCAGCAGCGAGACAGCTGATCGCGGCACAGCGAGCCGGGAGGTGCGGGCCGTGTTCTACGGCCTCGGCTCCGATGGAACGGTGGGCGCCAACAAGAGCACGATCAAGATCATCGGCGAGAGCACCGACCTCTTCGCCCAGGGCTATTTCGTCTACGACTCCAAGAAATCCGGCTCCGTCACGGTCTCGCACCTGCGCTTCGGGCCGCGGCCGATCCGCTCCACCTACCTGATCCAGCGCCCCACCCTGGTGGCCTGTCACCAGTGGGATTTCGTCGGTCGCTTCGCCCTGCTGGAGGGCATCGAGGCCGGCGGCACCGTCCTGCTGAACAGTCCGTTCGATCCGCAGGAGACCTGGCGGCGCCTGCCGGACTCCCTGCGGCGGCCGATCCGGCGGCAGGGGTTGCGGGTCTGGGTGATCGCAGCCGATCGGGTGGCGCAGGAGGCGGGCATGGGCGGCCACATCAACACCGTGATGCAGGCCTGCTTCTTCGCCCTGAGCGGAGTGCTGCCCAGGGAGGCCGCGATCGAACGGATCCGCGCCGCCATCCACAAGTCCTATGGCCGCAAGGGGGAGGCGGTGGTGGCGATGAACCTGCGCGCCCTGGACGCGGCGCTCGATCACCTGCTGCCGCTCGACTGGCAAGGCTTTGACGCCGAAGCCAGTGATGCGCAACCTGACGCCGCTCTAGCCGTCGGGGCGTCGGGCCAGGCCATGGCGGACACCCCGTCCCTGGTGGAGCGCCTCGCTGCAGCTCCCGAATTCGTGCGGCAGGTGATCGCGCCGATGCTGGAGCGCCAGGGGGACACCCTGCCCGTGAGCGCCCTCCCCTGCGACGGCACCTGGCCCGTGGGCACGGCCCGCTGGGAGAAGCGCAACATCGCCGCCGAGGTGCCGGTCTGGGAGAGCGATCTCTGTGTGCAGTGCGGCAAGTGCGTGATGGTGTGTCCCCATGCGGTGATCCGCGCCAAGGTGGTGGTGCCCGAGGCCCTGGCCGCGGCTCCGGCAGGCTTCCGCCAGGCCCCGGCCCGCGACCATGCCTTCGCTGAGCAGGCCTTCACGATCCAGGTGGGCGCGGAAGACTGCACCGGCTGCGCCCTCTGCGTGGCGGTGTGCCCGGCTCGCGACCGCAGCGAGCCCAGGCGCAAGGCGATCAACATGGCGCCGCAGCGGCCCCTGCGGCAGCAGGCGCGCCAGCACTGGGACTTCTTCCTCTCCCTGCCCGAGGTGCCGCGGCAGGGGCTCAACCTCCACAAGATCGGCCAGCAGCAGCTGCAGCAGCCCCTGTTCGAATTCTCCGGGGCCTGCGCCGGCTGCGGCGAGACCCCCTACCTCAAGCTCGCCACCCAGCTGTTCGGCGATCGCATGGTGGTGGCCAACGCCACGGGCTGCTCCTCGATCTATGGCGGCAACCTGCCCACGACCCCCTGGAGCGCCAATGCCGCCGGGCGTGGTCCGGCCTGGAGCAACTCCCTGTTCGAAGACAACGCCGAATTCGGCTTCGGCATACGGGTGGCGATCGACCAGCAACGCCGCATGGCCCTGGACCTCCTGGAGGGGCAGGTGCCACCAGCGCTGGCCGAATCCCTGCGCGAGGCCGACCAGAGCGACGAGGCCGGCATCGAGGCCCAGCGCCAACGGGTACAGGAGTTGCGGCGGCATCTGCAGCACCGCCTCGAGCGCCTCCCCGATGAAGAGCGCGCCCGTCGCCTGCTCGATCTGGCCGATGCCCTGGTGAAGCGCAGCGTCTGGCTGGTGGGGGGCGACGGCTGGGCCTACGACATCGGCTTCGGCGGTCTGGATCACGTGCTGGCCAGCGGCCGGGATGTGAACGTGCTCGTGCTGGACACGGAGGTGTACTCCAACACCGGTGGGCAGATGTCGAAGGCCACCCCCACCGGTGCGGTGGCCAAGTTCGCCGCCGGTGGCAAGGCCTCCCCCAAGAAGGATCTGGGCCTGATGGCGATGACCTACGGCAACGTCTACGTGGCCAGCGTGGCGATGGGGGCCCGCGATGAGCACACGATCCGGGCCTTCCTCGAGGCCGAGAGCTATCCCGGTCCCTCACTGCTGATCGCCTATTCCCACTGCATCGCCCACGGCATCGACATGGCCCAGGGCATGGCCCACCAGCGGGCCTTGGTGGAGGCGGGGCGCTGGCTGCTTTACCGCTACGACCCCCGCCGCAGCGAGCGGGGTGAGACGCCCCTTCAGCTCGACAGCCCCAGCCCCCGGCGGCCCCTGGCTGAGGTGATGGCCTCTGAAAACCGCTTCCGCATGCTCAGCTACAGCCAGCCGGAGCGGGCACGGCAACTGGCACGGCAGGCCCAGGCCCATGTCGATCAGCGCTGGGAGCTCTATCGAAGCCTGGCCGGCGTGGCCACAACTGAGCCGGAGGTGCAGCCATGAGCCCCGACCTGTCCACCACCTATCTCGGCCTGGAGCTGCGCAGCCCCCTGGTGGTGGGGGCGGCCCGCCCCCTCAGCGAAGATCCGGACGTGTTGCTGGCCCTGGAACGGGCCGGAGCCGGCGCGATCGTGTTGCACTCCCTCTTCCAGGAGGAGATCGAACAGCAGCAGCTCGATCTGCACCGCCACCTGCTGCTGGGCAGCGACAGCTACGGCGAAGCACTGAGCTATGTGCCGGAAGCGGCGATCAGCCATGACGGTGATGCTCTCTATCTGCGTCATCTCGACTGGGCCCGTCAGCATCTGTCGATTCCGGTGATCGCCAGCCTCAATGGCACCCACCCCGGCCGCTGGGTGGAGACCGCCCGGCGGATGGAGGCGGCGGGGGCGGCGGCGATCGAGCTGAACATCTATGCCCTGCCCACCGATCCGCTCCTCTCCAGCGCCGCCATCGAAGCCGAAGTGGAGGAAATCGTGCGGGAAGTGCGCGCCGAGGTGGGCCTGCCGCTGGCCGTGAAGCTGAGCCCCTTCTTCACCAATCTGGCCGCGATGGTGCGGCGCCTGCGCGAGGCCGGCGCCGATGGCCTGGTGCTGTTCAACCGCTTCTATCAGCCCGACATCGACATCGAGACCCTGGAGGTGCGCCCCAACCTGCTGCTCTCCACCCCCCACGATCTCCGCCTGCCGATGCGCTGGATCGCCCTGCTGCACGGCCATGAACCGCTCGATCTGGCCGGCAGCGGCGGGGTACACCGCGGCACCGATGCGGTGCGCCTGCTGATGGCGGGCGCCTGCGTCACCCAGGTGGTGGGGGCGCTGCTGCGCCATGGCCCCCAGCGCCTGTCCGGGTTGGAGGAGGAGCTGCGCCAGTGGCTGGCGGAGCACGACCATGGCTCCGTGCGCGAGCTGATCGGTTGCATGAGCCAGAGCCGTTGCCCCAACCCCAGCGAATTCGAGCGAGCTCACTACATGCTGGCGGTGCAGACCTTCCGCCCGGCCGCGGCCGCTGCGGCACCGGGGCCCTGGTGAGCACGACCGTTCCGGCAGCCGACAGGCGGTACGCCCGCTCCGCGGCTGCGGTGGAGCGCCTGGCCGCGCAACTGGCGGCCACCGCGACCCGGCCCTGGACCCTGATGGAAGTGTGCGGCGGCCAGACCCACGCCATCGTGCGCTGGGGCCTGGATCAGTTGCTGCCCGAAGGGATCCGCCTGATCCACGGTCCGGGCTGCCCGGTCTGTGTCACCCCCGCGGCCACCCTGGATGCAGCCCTGGATCTGGCGCGCCAGCCGGAGGTGATCCTCTGCTCCTACGGAGACATGCTGCGCGTTCCCGGCAGCCGCAGTGGTGATGATCTGCTGGGTGTGCGGGCCGCCGGCGGTGACGTGCGCCTGCTCACCAGCCCCCTGCAGGCCATCGCTCTGGCCCAGTCCCATCCCGATCGACTGGTGGTGTTCCTGGCGGTGGGGTTCGAGACCACCGCCCCGGCCACGGCCCTGCTGGCGCGCCAGGCCACGGCCCTGAAGCTGGCCAATCTGGCCCTGCTGCCGGCCCATGTGCGTGTGGTTCCGGCCATGGAGGCGATCCTGAGCGGACCCGACAACCAGGTGCAGGGCTTTCTGGCGGCGGGCCACGTGGGGGCGGTGATGGGCACGGCGGAGCTGCAGGGGCTGGTGCAGCGGCAGGGGGTGCCGGTGGTGATCAGCGGCTTCGAACCCGTGGAGCTGATGGCCGGCATCCTGCGCTGCGTCCAGCTGCTGGAGGCCGGCGAGAGCGCCGTGGCCAACGCCTACGGGCGAGTGGTGCAGGAAGGGGGCAATCCCGAGGCCCAGCAGCTGATCGAGGCGGTGTTTGAGGTGGTGGATCAGCCCTGGCGCGGCCTGGGGGTGATCCCGGCCGGCGGCCTGGCCCTGCGCCCGGCCTATGCCGCCCTGGAGGTGGGGCTTCACCGGCCGCAGTTGCTCGAGCAGCCCCAGCCTGCGGCGGCGCAGCAGCCGAAGGAGTCTCAGGAGCCGCAGCACCCGTCGGTCTGCATCGCCGGCCAGATCCTGCGCGGGGTGCGGCGCCCCTGCGACTGCCCCGCCTTCGGCAGCAGCTGCACCCCGGAACATCCCCTGGGTGCCCCGATGGTGTCGAGTGAAGGGGCCTGCGCCGCCTACCACCGCTACCGCCCCAACTGAGCCGGATGGAGGAGAACGCCCGGATCCGGCTGGCCCATGGGGGTGGCGGCACCCTGATGCAGCAGCTGATCGACCAGGAGCTGCGGCGCCTCTACGCCGATCCGCAGCAGCTGCTGCACGACGCCGCCAGCCTGACCCTTCCCCCGGGGCAGCTCGCCTTCACCACCGACAGCTACGTGGTGCAGCCGCTGGAGTTTCCCGGCGGCGACATCGGCTCCCTGGCGATCACCGGCACCGCCAACGACCTCGCCATGGCCGGGGCCCGTCCGCTGCACCTGAGCGTGGCATTGATTCTCGAAGAGGGGCTGCCACTCAGCCTGTTGCGGCGTGTCGTGGGCTCGATGGTGGCCGCCTCCCGTGCCTGCGGCCTCACGATCGTGACCGGCGACACCAAGGTGGTGGAGCGGGGTAAGGCGGACGGCCTGTTCATCAACACCAGCGGCATCGGCGTGGTGGAGGCGCCGCAGGCAATCCATCCCTCCCGGATTGCCGCCGGGGATCAGCTGCTGGTCAGTGGGGATCTGGGCCGGCACGGGGTGGCGATCCTCGCCGCCCGCCATGGGCTGCAGCTCGATCCTCCGGTGCTGAGCGACTGCGCTCCCCTCTGGCCGTTGGTGCAGCAGCTGCTGCAGCGGGGTGTGGGGATCCACTGCCTGCGGGATCTCACTCGCGGTGGTCTGGCCAGCGCCCTGCAGGAGCTGGCGCTGGCGGCCGGGCTGACGCTGCAGATCGAGGAGGAGCAGCTCCCGGTGATCGAGCCGGTGGCCCGCTGCTGCGACCTGCTGGGCTTCGAGCCCCTGCACCTGGCCAATGAGGGACGCTTCCTGGCCGTGGTGCCTGCGGAGAGCATTGATCGGGTGGCCCCCCTGCTGGAGACCTGGGGCGGCGGCTGGATCGGCTCGGTACTGCCCGAGCGGGGGGAGGCCCCCGTGCTGCTGCGTACCGCCTACGGCAGCAGCCGCGTGCTCAGACCGCTGAGCGGAGAACTGCTACCCAGAATCTGCTGATCGCCCGGCCGGAGAAAGTGCCGCACAATGGACTGAAAAAGTGTCGCCCAATGACATGAAAACCTGCCAGCTGATTCTGAAATCAACCAGCCAAGGGATGCTGAGTGAATCCATAAAATGGGCGATACTGGATTCGAACCAGTGACCCCTTCCGTGTGAAGGAAGTGCGCTACCGCTGTGCTAATCGCCCTTTTTGTCTGGTTCTGAGTCTGAACTCAGGCCAACCGAATGATGGTCCATCATCCCGGCGGCTGCGGAAACCGCTGCCTTGAACGGAGCTTAAACCATCACCCGTCCTGCCACGGCGGCCGAACAACCCGTCCAGGCTTCGGTTCCGGGCAAGCCCCACCCCTGCGTGGTGATCGGCGACCATGGAGGCCAGGCACTGATCGAACAACCGGCAGCAATGGTGGGAACGGGTCAGCAGGGGGCAGCGCACACGGATGTGCTGATCGTGGGCGGTGGTGTGTGCGGCACGGCGCTGCTGTTCGAGCTGGCCCGCTACACCGATCTCAACCACGTGACCCTGGTGGAACGCTATGGCCGCCTGGCCCAGGTGAATTCGCGCGCCACCAACAACAGCCAGACCATCCACTGCGGTGACATCGAGACCAACTACACCCTCGAGAAGGCTGTGCGGGTGAAGCGCACGGCCGAGATGATCGTTCACTACGCCGACCTGCTGGATCCGGCCACGCGCGAGCGCTGCGTCTTCCGCACCCCGAAGATGGTGCTTGGCGTGGGGGAGCAGGAATGCTCTTTTCTGAGGGAGCGGTTCGAGCGTTTTGCGCCCCATTTCCCGGCCATGGAATGGCTGGAGAAGGAGCAGATCGCTGAATGGGAGCCCCAGGTGGCCCGGGTGAACGGCCAGCTCAGGCCTGAGCCCCTGGGGGCGATCGGCATTCGCCGCACCTACACGGCGGTGGATTACGAGGCGCTCTCCGAGTCGTTTGTGCAGCAGGCTCAGCAGGCGGTCAGCGGCAGCGACCGCCGCCTCGATCTCCGCCTGGGCACCACGGTGGAGGCGATCGAGCCGGAGGGGGAGGGCTTCCGGGTTCGGCTGCGGGTCACGCCTGGGGCCGGAGCAGCCTCAGCATCGGCACGCCAGGTGGCGGATCCAGAGGTGGTGCAGGAGATCGTGGCCCGGCATGTGGTGGTGAATGCCGGGGCCCACAGCCTGCTGATGGCGCAACGCATGGGCTACGGGCTCGAGTACTCCTGTCTGCCGGTGGCCGGCAGCTTTTACTTCACGCCGGATCTGTTGCGCGGCAAGGTCTACACCGTGCAGAACGACAAACTGCCCTTCGCCGCCATCCACGGCGACCCGGACGTGCGGGCACCCGGCAAGACCCGGTTCGGCCCCACGGCCCTGCTGCTGCCCCTGCTGGAGCGCTACAAGCCCGCCTCCTTCTGGGAGTTCCTGCAGGTGCTGCGGCTCGACTGGGCGGTGCTGGCCGTGTTCTGGCAGCTGCTGAAGATCACCGATATCCGCAACTACATCCTCAAGAACCTGCTCTTCGAAGTGCCCTGGCTGCGGCGGCGCCTGTTCCTGGCCGATGCCCGCAAGATCGTGCCGGGCATGCAGCTGCAGGATCTCAGCTTCGCCGAGGGCTATGGCGGCGTCAGACCCCAGCTGATCAACAAGCAGGAGCGCCGCCTGATGCTCGGTGAGGCGCGGCTCGAACCGATCCCCGGGCTTGTGTTCAACGTGACGCCCTCACCGGGTGGCACCTGCTGCCTCGGCAATGCCGCCATCGACCTCGAAGCGATCGTGGCGCGGCTGGGTTGCGGCTGTGTCCGCAACCAACTGGCCCAGGAGTTGTATGGCGAGGCCACCGCAGGAGTTGCCGAGCTCGCCCCCCAGCAGCCGATCGCCAGCTGACGATTCAGGCGCCGCCGCGGAACAGGTGGTTGTGGCTGGCGGAATAGAGCTTCGAACGCGCTTCGGCCGGTGCCTTGAGGGCCGGACTCACCACATAGAGGGTGGTGCGGATCAGCTCCTTCTCCCGGCTCACGGCCGCCATGCGCTCCAGGGGCACCACCGTGAGCCACTGATCCGGCCAGCTCACCCGATAGCCGATCGCCACGGGGGTGTCGGCCGGATAGTGGCGCAACAGCTCCGCCTGCACCTCCTCCACATGGCGAGCACTCAGATAAAGGCAGAGGGAGGCCCGCAGTGCTGCGAGCCGTTCCAGGCTCTCGCGCTCCGGCACCCCCGTGCGCCCACCGGCGCGGCTGAGCACGATCGTCTGAACCAGGCCCGGAATCGTGAGTTCGCTCTGAAGAGCCGAAGCAGTGGCCTGGTAGGCACTGAGGCCAGGCACCACCTCCACACCGATGTCGGCGTCGGCGAGGCGACAGATCTGTTCGGCCAGGGCCCCATAGAGGCAGGGATCACCATCGTGGAGGCGAACCACCCGTCGGCCCTGGCGGGCTCGATCGAGCACCACCTCCATCACCTCTTCAAGCGTGAGGGTGCTGGTCCGGATCCGTTCGCAGGTCGCGGGGGCCAGGGCCGCGATCTGGGGATTGACCAGGGAATCGGTCCAGACCAGCACGTCGGCCTGCTCGAGCAGCCGGGCCGCCCGCAGGGTGAGCAGATCAGGGGCACCGGGTCCGGCACCGACGATCCACACCGGATGTTCACTCATGGCTGGGACGACACGCCGGAAGGATCGGGCAGGGATCTGTGGCGACCGTAGAGCCACCAGAGGCCGAGGCCGCCCAGAGCGATCAGCAGCAGGCTCATCAGCTGGGCCATGCGCAGACCACCGCTGCAGAAGGGGGGCTGAGAGAACAGGCAGAGCGGATCGAGGCGCAGCCCTTCGATCCAGATGCGGCCGCTGCTGTAGGCCATCAGGTAGATGCAGCTCAGGGCGCCAGCCGGGAGGGCGATGCGACCGCGGCTGCCGCTGCGGAAGAGCAGGAGCAGCAGCGCACAGACCCCCAGATTCCAGATGGATTCATAGAGAAAGGTGGGATGAAAGCCGGTGCGCTCCAGAAATTCCACCGGACGATGGGCCAGGGGGATGTAGAGCTTCCAGGGAAGGTCGGTGGGCAGGCCGAAGGCTTCGGAATTGAAGAAGTTGCCCCAGCGTCCGATCGCCTGGCCCAGGGCCACCGAAGGCACCAGCACATCGAGCAGGCTCCAGAAAGGCAGCGCCCGCCAGCGGCAGAAGAGGATCGTGGTGAGAACACCGCCGATCAGGGCACCGTGGATGGCGATGCCGCCACGCCAGATCGCCAGGGCTTCCAGGGGGTTGTCCTGAAACTGGCGCCACTCCAGGCTCACGTAATAGAGGCGGGCCCCCAGCACCGCCCCGAGCACGAGCAGGGGCAGCAGGTCGGCCACGAGGCTGGGATCAATGCCGCGTCTGCGGGCCAGCCGGCTGGAGAGCAGCAGGCCCACCAGCACCGCCAGGGCGATCAGCAGGCCATACCAGCGCAGCGCAAAAGGGCCCAGCTGGAAGACCAGGGGCCCAGGAGACGTGAACAGGGCAAAGGGCATCAGACGCCTTCGGCGGCCTGCACCTTCTCAATCTGGCGCTTCTTCAGCACCAGCATGATCTGGGCCAGGGCCACTGAGGCGAAGAAGGCGAGCAGGCCATAGATGCGCACGGGATCCTGCAGCACGATCTCGGTATCGATCTGACCGAAGCCGCCCACATTTGGGTCGTTGGAGATCGGGGCACCGGCTTCGACCGCATCACCCACCGCCACGATCAGGCTGGGGCCGGCGGGCACGGTGTCGCTCACGGTGGTGCCATCGGCGGTGGTGATCTCCACCACAGTGCCGCCACCATCGGCCGGGGTGATGGCGCTCACCTGGCCAGCCACGGAGGCCGTATAGACCGTGTTGTTCGACTTCTCACCGGTGGGATAGACCTGGCCGCGACCGCGATTGCCACCCACGTGGATCGAATACTTGCCGAAGTGAATGCTGCTGTCAGCAGCAGGATCGGGCGAGAGGATCGGGAAGACGATCTCCTGATGCTGATCACCAGGCAATGGACCCACCAGCAGGATGTTGGGCTGGTCGTCGCTGTACTGGGTGTAGTAAATGCCGGCCGTTTCTTCCTTGAGTTCCTCGGTCAGACGATCCTGAGGCGCCAGGGTGAAACCATCCGGCAGCATCACCACGGCACCCACGTTGAGCCCGGCGGGGCTGCCATCACCGGAGACCTGCTGCACTGCAGTGTCGTACGGGATCTCGACCACCGCCTTGAAGACGGTGTCCGGCATCACCGCCTGAGGCACCTCAATCCGGGTGGCCTTCTTGGCGAGATGGCAGTTGGCACAGACCAGCTTGCCCGTGGCTTCGCGGGGGCTGGCGTAGTTCTGCTGGGCCCAGAAGGGATAGGCCCAGCTGGGGGCTGCGGCGCTGATGAGCACACCGCAGGCCAGGACAGAGCCGAGCAGAAGGGAAACGAGGCGGCGCATGGGAGAGAGGGCGGCTGGACGGGCGGAGAGGAAAGGGATGCGGCTCAGACCCACCAGGGCTTCTCACCCGTGCGGAAATCGGTGTCGGTCCACTGGCTGAGGAACACGGTGTCGTTCTCGACCGACACGTTCGCCAGGGCCAGGGACAGGGGCGCCGGACCGCGCACCACCTTGCCGGTGGCGTCGTACTGGCTGCCGTGGCAGGGGCACATGAACTTATTGGCGCCGCTGTTCCAGGGCACCACGCAGCCGAGGTGGGTGCAGATCGCGTTGATGCCGTAGCTGCCGATCGCGTCGGCACCTTCAACGATCAGATAGGTGGGATCGCCCTTGAGGCCTTGCACCAGGCTTCGATCTCCCTCCTTGTGGGTGTCCAGCCAGCCCGTGGCCGTCACGGTGTTGCCGAGCTCATCCTTGGCCGTGGTGCCGCCACCACTGCCAGCGGCCCGGGGAGGGATGAAATAGTTCACCACCGGATAGAGAGCCCCGAGAGCCACCCCGGTGAGCGAACCGAAGGTGAGCAGGTTCATGAACTGCCGACGACCCATTCCGGGCACATCGCTCGCAGGCATCTGGGTCATGCGGGGCTGACGGTCGTCGGGACCGAGGCAACGTGGCGCCCATTATGAACCTTGCCCAGCCCGGCACGTCCGCCACCGGGGGGGCCAGGCCAGGCTGGCTGCAACATGCTGTCGTGGAGTTCGCGCTGCACCTGTGTCCGAATCCGGCGCCGCCGGCCGCCAAGGCCCCCTCTCCGTTGAGGAAGTGGTGGGGATTCTGCGGCGCCGCTGGCAAGCCTCCTACGACCTCCAACTGGTGCAGCGACGCGGCCGTCTCTACCTGCAGGTGATGTGGGCCTATCTCGAGCAGCAGTCGTTTCCGCTCAGCGCCGAGGAGTATGCCGATCGGATCGAGGAGCTGGTGGGCGCCCTGAACGGCATGGGAGTGGCCGAGCAGGTTCGCAGCTGGCTCAGCAGCACCGGCGATCGCCCCCGCCTCGGCAAGGCGATGCATCTGGCCCTGGAACTCCCGCCCGCACGGGCCAGCGAATTCCTGCTCTGAGCGATGAGCCGTTGCTGCAGCGGCAGCGGCACGTGGCAGCAGTCAGAGGAATCGATCCAGAGGCACTGGCCCGTGGCCTCAGCCAGTTGCAGCCGGAGCGGCAGGCCGCACCCGCTCAGCCAGGGCCACCAGGGCCACACCGACCAGGTAGAGGGCTGTGATCGCGCCGCTGAGCAGCAGCATTGTGAACGGATCCGTGGACGGCGTCAGCACGGCTCCGGCAATGGCCGCGACCAGCAGCACCCAGCGCCAGCCCGCCAGCATCACCTTGGCCCGGATCAGGCCGAGGGCGCCCAGCAGCAGCTGCAGCACCGGCAACTGGAAGGCCAGGGCTGTGGCCACCATCAGCAACAGGACAAAGTCCAGATAGCGCTCGATCGACCAGAGCGGCTCGACCACATCCGCGCCGTAGTTCACCAGGAAGCGCAGTGCGGCTGGCACCAGGGCCCACCAGGCAAAGGCGAGACCGGCGACGAACAAGACCGCCGATCCCGCCACCGCCGGGGCCACCAGTTGCCGTTCCCGCCGGGTCAGGCCAGGCAGCACGAACCCGAGAATCTCGTAGAGCACATAGGGAAGGGCCAGGCTGAGGCCGGCGTAGCCCGCCACCTTCAGGGAGACGAACAGAAACTCTCCCGGCGCCAGCTGCAGGAAGCGGATGCCCTGCGCCGGAACCTCCAGCAACCTGACCAACGGACGCACCACCACCAGGCAGCCCGCCGCCGCAATCGCCACCGCCAGCAGGCTGCGCAGAACGCGGTTGCGCAGCTCGTCGAGATGCTCCATCAGGGTCATCTCCACTTCCCCTGGAAAGGCATCAGCCCCGTCAACAGACCCGGTCTCAGCACCGCTGTCGGCCATCCCCTGATCGGAGAGGGCGCTCGACGCTGCAGGGATGCGAATCGGCGCTGGTGGTCCTGTACAAACGGGTGAACCGGAGGGTGTTTCCGGTGCCGTGGTGGGGGTGTCGGTGTCGCTCATGGTCCAGGCTCCCGAGCCAGGCTAGGGGGATCGGCCGTGGGCTCGCCCTCTGGGGCGTCGCTGTCCGCTGCCCGCTGCGCGAGCCAGGCGGCCGCCCGGGCGGGCTC
>NZ_JAYGIC010000025.1:0-7565 GCF_034931105.1 Synechococcus sp. CCY9201
TCGGTGGGCTGCGGCGACGCCTGGGCAGGATCAGTGGAGGAAGGGGGTGCCAGGGGGGACTTGGCTTGTGGGCTCACCTTTGCAGGGTTCAGCCTTGTGGGTGGCGAACGCCCAGGCCTCCTCGATCAAATCGAAGTGCTCATCGAGCTCAAGGTGAGGCTGGCCGTGATGGTCCACCAGGCGATAGCGCCGGGGTTGAGGGCTGCTGCTGCTCGGCAAGGCGGTGGGTATCGGTTCAGAGCTCAGCTTGGTGGAGGGTGCAGGGTGCCCAGCCCGCTTTGCGTTTCTCAGCCCAGAGCTTGAGGGCCTCAGCCCGTCTCAGCTCTCGGCGTGGCTTCAGCAGCGGGATCTCGTGATCGGGGGAGCCGCTCGCCGGTGCTGTTGATCGCCATACTTCTTTGGACTGGCCGGTTATGACTTTGGCGTGATTGGTAAGTCATGTAACTCTATTCGGTAAAGGGAAAGCGTGAATTGAGTGCTGGCATCGGCAAATTGATAGACGAGTCTAGGATTGAGTGATTGCTGCTGAATTATGGATAGGAACTTGTCGCTAGGCGCGAATAGGAAGATGTGTTGAAATCCATCCGGGACCCTGAAGTCTTCCTCTGGCATGCGGGGAAATAGGAGATGAACGTCGGGATTGAATTGGTGGGCAAAGCGAAAGCTTTCGTAAAAAGATAAATCGGATATCACGAGAGGACGGGAAACCTGATGAACGATCGGTGGAATTTCCACGTCGAATTCAGACCAGCCCCACCAGGTTTTACCCAGTGCTCCATTGATGCAGGAAACGGCACCTGTCGAAAGCAGTAAAATCATGACCAGTGCCCAAAGCCTGCTTGGGGCATGGCCAATCTCGGGATGAAGCTTAGATGTGAAAAAATGAGCAATGATGATGTCAATGCTGATGTAACACAGCAGGAAATAGCGATTGCTGGTGGAGCGTCCTCCCCCAAGCAGTAAATCCGCAACGAGAAATGGGAGAAAGGAAGTGCCTAACAATAGCAGCAGAAAAGACCAAGTCCGAGGCGCCGTAGAGTGCCAAAAATGATAAATAGCATAGCCAAGAAAAAGTGTAATTGGAATGCTAAGGTAGGACAGCAAGTGTTCGTATTGATAATGCCAAGCGCCAAATCCTAGAGTAAGAGACCTTCCCCATGCCCTGATTAAATCGCCATGGGAAATCGGACGCGTCATCCATTGGGTTGTCTGTATTGCGATGTCTTGGTTATTCCAGGCTAGCCATAGCCACGGCGAAATCGCACTGAGACTGGTTCCCGCAGAAATCATAAAGTATCGCAGGGTTCTGGTGAATTGGAATCCCTGAAATAGCAACAAGTAAAGACCATGCGCAATCAAGACTGTCCCTGTCAGTAAATGGGTATAGAAGCCTAGTATGGTCGCTCCAATGTATATTGTCCAGATCCTTTTGCTGGGCTGCGCGATCCCCCTGAGTAGGGTTGCCGAAGCGATTAACATCAACAGGGTCCACAAGCTATATTGACGTGCCGATTGAGCTTGTTGGAGGAAGATGGGTGAAACGGCATAAAATGCCATCGCAACCCAGCCTGTTATTGGCGCATGAAGTAGTTCTAGGCATAGCCAGTAAATAACGGGAAATGTTAATAGGCTAAATATGGCTGGCAGGCTCCGAGTTGCCGCTTTGGAGCTCCCGAATAGTTGCTCCCAGCAGCGAGTGAGGAGAAAGTAAAGAGGCGGATGTTGTGGTTCTTCCGCGGCGAGGCCAGCGATGGTGCCAAACGCACCTTTTTCGAGAGAAGGACGTTGAAACTTCTGGAATTCTGCAACCGTTGTCACCTGACCGTCAAAGGCTTGTCGTCTGACTTCCGCTGCGCTGTAGCCCGAAGCCCGCAGTAATGTGTAGGTTTCGTCCATCCAGTAAGGTTTTTGATCAAGATTGATCAGGCGACAAGAAACTCCAATCAGGATGATTAGGATGCAACCTGAAACAACACCTCTTTTCCAGGATGGGGATTGAGTGGCATGGCGCGAATAGGGCTTCAGGGGCACGAGTTATTCACCTAAAATAGTGAAGCTGCCAAATTGGTGAGCTGACTGTGAAATTACTGCGTTAGCGGTGTGCCCACCTCTGTTGAAATCCTCCGAACAACGTGGCTTTGCGCCCATTGCGCCTCAAGTCAGAAGCAGGCAGATTCAAAACCAGTATAGCCAGGGACGTGCACGATGGCCAATAACTGATCGGTTGATCGCCGAGCGGCCTGGGCTGTAGCTCCAGACCCGATCTCCAGTCGATGGCTGAGTTCTACAGTGAAGTATGCACACCCTCAGGTGTGTGTGATCCGTTCATCTCCCTGAGGGGAAGCCTCGCCATGGAATAACACGAACAGGACCGATTCGACCAGCTCGATGCCCAGCAGCTTCGGGCTCTCAAGTTGCAGGGCAAGCGGGGCAAGACGATCCAGAGCTACGCCAAGGCTGTATGCCGCATCGCAGCAAACTTCTTCAACCTCTGCCCCGACAACCTCACAGTCGCTGGCTTGAATATCTCCTTCGCCTGGATGGTGGAGACCTACTCCTGGAGAAGCGTCAAGGCGGATCTGTGGGGTTGTCGTTTGTCTTGCACCAGAGCGTTGTCTGACATCCCCACACGGGAGGAAGTGCGGAGCTTGAACAACAGTGTTTATCGACTGCGCCACCGCTTTCCCTTCCTTGGATCGCATCGAGGATCTGCTGGCCGGCTTTGCCCTGTGCTGGAAAGACATCTGATGATCCTGCTTGATGATCACCGCCTGGCGGATGATCGACATCCCTGCCTGCCGTGATCTGGATCTGCGAGGCCGTACCAGTGCCCATGCTGTACTCCACACCCATCCCGTAATCTGAATGGCTATGCCCAGGTGCATCTGATTGTGCCTGCCGGTGCCCTCAACATGCGCAGGATGCCAGGGCACCACGAAAAATGGGAGAACAAGCTTCTGTTCTGGGCAGCCAATCTATCGCGTATGTTTCCAGCTAAGTGATTTCATGCTATGCGCTTGGTAGGCCTGAAGACCTTGTCTGATGCATGGGTGGTGCACTGTAAGAAAGTGCCTGGCCCCAGGTGGCAGTATCGCCGGGCTTTGTTGTGTGGACGTAAATCCGAACCCCCAGCGTGTCCATGAACAGGGCGCCAATGAGAAGGGCGCCCCGTGTCGAGCGCCCTTTGGCCGGTTGCAGGGCTAGCGCTTGCACTGCCCTGATCGAGGTCTCTGATTCAGAGATAGATCCGCTGGGTCGTTGTGTCAGTACGGCAAGCCGATTAGGGCTGCACTGAGGCCAATCATGAGGCCTTCTGGGACCCCCCCGGCCGCGGACAAAGTGCTGCTCAGGTCTCCTTGTGGCTGCGCAGCAGGGTCGGCCGTCGGCCGAACAGCTGGTAGGCCAGTAGCTTCACCCGATCCTCCACCAGGAACCACACCAGCGAGTAGCCCCACACCAGCAGGGCCCACCCCCAGCCGATCGGGGCCATGAAGATGCCGTTCACGGCCAGCAGGGTGGCCAGCAGCTGGGTGCCGACCACCGCCAGCAGCAGCGGCAGGGCCGGCCGCACAGACCAGAAGGGCCCCACCGTACGGGCCACGAACACGGTCAGATGTCCCGCCACCGAGAGCTTGAGATAGATGAGGGTCTGGATGAACTCCCGCGGTTGGGCGAACACCACCTCCGCCAGCCAAAGCAGGCCGAAGGTGGCCACCACACCCGCCAGGCCCAGGGCGGTGGCCACCCCCAGCACCACCGGCATCTGCCAGCGCACCGGCCGGGGTGACCAACGGGTGCGGTCGTAGGCGATCGAGAGGATGGCGCCGTCGTTGAGCAGGGCCAGCAGCACGATCATCAACGCCGAGAGGGGATAGAAATCGAAGACGAGGATCGAGACCGTCATGAACACCAGCACCCGGATCGTCTCGGCGATGCGATAAACGGCGTAGTGGTGCATGCGCTGGAAGATGCGCCGGCTCTCGCGGATCGCCTCCACCACCACGCTGAGGCCAGGACTGAGCAGCACGATGTCGGCAGCGCTGCGGGCGGCATCGGTGGCTCCGGACACGGCGATTCCGGCATCGGCGCGCTTCAGCGCCGGCGCATCATTGACCCCGTCGCCGGTCATCCCCACGAGGTGACCGCGCCGCTGCAACAGTTCCACGATCCGGTACTTGTGCTCCGGAAACACCTGGGCGAACCCATCGGCCCGCTCGATCCGCTCTCCGGGATCGTGAAAGGGGCCGGCGGAAAGATCCTCGAGGCTTTCCGCCGGCAGGATCTCCGCTCCGAGTCCAAGCTGGCCGGCCATCTCCCGGGCGATCGCCACCTGATCGCCGGTGATCAGCTTGGTGGCGATCCCCAGCTGGCGCAGTTCCTCCAGTGTCGTCTTGCTGTCGTCACGAGGGGGATCAAACAGCGGCAGCACGCCGAGTAGATGCCAGGGCTAATCCCCTTCGGCCTCGGCTACGGCCAGCGACCGGTAGCCGCGGGCGGCGAACCCCTCCACGGCGCGCGTCACGTCGGCCTGCACCGCCACCGCATTGGCGGCCATGGCCAGCAGCACCTGAGGAGCTCCTTTGCTCACCCGAAAACGGCGGCCACCAGACTCAACCAGGGTGGCTTCCGTGCGCTTGCGCACCGGATCGAAGGGCTGGAACGCCTCAAGGCGGAGTGACTCAACAGGAGGGTCAGCCGCCGCCGCCACGAGCACGGCCTCATCAATCGGATCACGGACTTCTTCCCGCGACGCCAGAGCGGCGCAGTGGATCAGGTGGTCAACGGCACACCCCGGCACGCAGAACGGACGTCCGAGGCTGAGCCGGTTCTGAGTGAGCGTGCCGGTCTTGTCGGAGCAGAGGATGTCGATCCCCGCCAGTTCCTCGATGGCGGCGAGCCGCGTCACCACGGCGCGTCGGCGGGCCAGCCGCTCGGCCCCGACCGCCAGAGTGACCGAGAGCACGGTCGGCATGGCCACCGGGATGGAGGCCACGCAGAGCACCAGGGCAAAACGCAGGGTCTCGACCATGCCGTGCCCGCGGAACAGGGCCACCAGAGACGGACGACGGAAAGACGGTACCCACCGCTTTGTCGCCCAGGTCACGGTGTACGCCCGAGCCCTCGGCGTCGCTCTGGCCCAAAGGACTTCCGACACTCGTGAATCCAGCCAGCACGCAGCCATCAGGAAGCATGGAGAAGGAGTGGCACTGGGTTCGCGACGTGTAGCTGGGTGCGGACGTTCACCGGTCCGCCAACCGGATCGACGCGCCGTTGGTCTGCTTCCCGCGCTCGGTGGTGATGAACATCTTGCGCCGAGCAGCGTTTCGCTCAATCCACGCCCGCCAGCAGGACCTGGCGCATGACATCAGTCGGATGCTGGTGTTGGGAACGGCGAGTGCGGCCTGATTGGACAGTGAGGTGGCCCTGGCCAGGCTCTGGGGCTGGCAGGCATGGAACAACTCCCAAAGGAGATCACCCATCCTCTACTGGTTATTCCCAGGGCGGCCCCCTGGAAGTCAGCTCGTTACGAGTCGTCGGCCCGCCGAGATCTCTTTATTCGCAACTGATTTCAGCCGAGTTGCCCTCTCTGGAACCCGCTGAGCTCCTCCCGGGGTGTTGACAACCAGTCAGAGGATGTTACGTTGGAACTAACGGATGCCCCGATCGCTTCCGATCCATATCGACAATCTCTGTGCTTGCCAACGGCTGTGGCAATGTCCGTGTAAGCGCTCGATTTGGATTTCAGTCGCGGATCTCGGTTATGCCGTCACGCTCTTGTGTGATGACCTGGCGCTGCCTTCCAGGCAACCCCCGACAAGCTCTGTGCAGGGGCGCATCCGGCGTTGAACATCAGGAGGAACATCCATGAACACGACCATCTACAACCCGATGCCGAGCACCACCAGCGAAGTGGATCAGCAACTCGCCAACGAGCAGCTTCGCCAGGCAATCCTCGACAAGAAGGAGGCCCAGATCGAGGCCTGGTCCGCTCAGATCGCGAAGATGCAGCAGGGTCTGCAGACCGTTGCTGAAGGCGTTCGCGATGAAACCGAAAAGCGGCTTGCCGAGTTGCTCCAGGCCCGTGATCAAGCCCGTGTCCAGCTGGAGAGCCTCCAGAAGGCCACCCAGGACAGCTGGGACTCCCTGCTTCAGCAAAGCGACACCTTCTTCCAGGATCTTGCCAAGCGTTTCCACGAGTTTGTGATCACGGAGAGCTGATCGATGACGTCGAGATTCCCCCGACAAACCACCCACTGTCCTCCGTTTCCCATCGCCATGACTTTCAGCAGAACGTTTACCCGCATGATCCAGGTGGATCGACACACCTCGATGTTCGATCTCTTCCAGGCGCTGCGTGACGACTCCACTCCCAACACCCCAGCTGCCTTCACCGAGGCCCTGATGCCTGAGATCAAGCAGTCCTTCTGGCTGCTGGTCTCCAGCAATACCGTCATTGATTCCCAGGACACGCAGGTCCTCCCCATGATCCTGGAACGTGCCGTGCCCAGCGGCGTGTCGGTAGCTCTCAATGTGGACTGGCAACCACAACTCTGGGGCCTGCCGCCCCATTCACCGCCGAGCAGCGAAGTATTGCGTCGTGTCCAGCCACTGATATGGGCCGCTCAGCTCATTCATTGCACTGGCGAGGAGGCCGAAATGTTCTTCGGAACAACGGATCCGGTGCGGTTGCACAACGGCCTCCCACAACGGCCGGCCGTGCTGATCATGGATTCAGCCGGTGATCTTCAGTGGTGCATTGGAGGCCTTCGCGGCAGGCTGGACTTCTCGATGCTTCAGGACCACGAGGTGTTCCTGGCCCGGCTACTCGACAACCTCTCCACCAATCCTCAGCTGCTGGGTCATGCAGGCCCGGGCGTCGATGCCGTTGCCGACCCCGACGGACTGGCCGAACAGCTGCTCACGGCCGCTGCTGCTTCAGCTGGCCCTAGTTTGATTCACAACAAAGGACTATTCATTGATCATTAATCTCTGGCAATCTCCTTAATCTTCCCCGCGCAACGCAGTTCCGCCCGCTGCTCTGAGCCAGTTGAAGGTGGTGAGCTCACAACTCAGGTCGTTTTCAACCTTGTCTGTCGGCTGCGCGGGGTAAAGCCGATGACCCAATATCTCGAATATGATTCATTTTCGAGCAATGATCGCAACTCTTATGAGCAAGAAACGCCGTCCATCTCCCGTCGATGCGATCGAGGAGATGCAGAACGATCGTCCCTACGACGAACCGATCGACAAGAGTGACTACAAACGTGAGCTCGAACAACTCCAGATTGAACTGCTCAAGGCGCAGCGTCACATCAAGGCTGTCGGACAGCGCGTGGTGATCCTGTTTGAAGGTCGCGATGCGGCGGGCAAGGGTGGATCGATCAAGCGCTTCCGCGAGCATCTGAACCCTCGCGGCAGTGAACATGTGGCGCTGCCGAAACCCAACGATGCCGAACTGACCCAGTGGTACTTCCAGCGCTACGTGCCGCACCTGCCGTCAGCCGGCGACATCACGATGTTCGACCGGTCGTGGTACAACCGGGCCGGCGTCGAGAAGGTGATGG
>NZ_JAYGIC010000026.1:0-5727 GCF_034931105.1 Synechococcus sp. CCY9201
TTGTGTGCACTCTCGAACCCTTTCGGTCAGTCGAAAGGTGGTCCCAACTGAAGACTGTGCGCCAGTGCAGGATTTGGGTGAGCGACAAACTTCTCTGCGATGAAAGCTCAAGCGAAAGTTTAGAGCTGACGTTTAAAGGGGGAAGACTACTACGGAGAGTTTGATCCTGGCTCAGGATGAACGCTGGCGGCGTGCTTAACACATGCAAGTCGAACGAACCTTCGGGTTAGTGGCGGACGGGTGAGTAACGCGTGAGAATCTGCCCTCAGGAGGGGGATAACGGCTGGAAACGGCCGCTAATACCCCATATGCCGAGAGGTGAAATGAATTTCGCCTGAGGATGAGCTCGCGTCTGATTAGCTAGTTGGTGGGGTAAGAGCCTACCAAGGCTTCGATCAGTAGCTGGTCTGAGAGGATGATCAGCCACACTGGGACTGAGACACGGCCCAGACTCCTACGGGAGGCAGCAGTGGGGAATTTTCCGCAATGGGCGAAAGCCTGACGGAGCAACGCCGCGTGAGGGATGAAGGCCTCTGGGCTGTAAACCTCTTTTCTCAAGGAAGAAGATCTGACGGTACTTGAGGAATAAGCCACGGCTAATTCCGTGCCAGCAGCCGCGGTAATACGGGAGTGGCAAGCGTTATCCGGAATTATTGGGCGTAAAGCGTCCGCAGGCGGCCTTGAAAGTCTGCTGTTAAAGCGTGGAGCTTAACTCCATTTCAGCAGTGGAAACTACAAGGCTAGAGTGTGGTAGGGGCAGAGGGAATTCCCGGTGTAGCGGTGAAATGCGTAGATATCGGGAAGAACACCAGTGGCGAAGGCGCTCTGCTGGGCCATAACTGACGCTCATGGACGAAAGCCAGGGGAGCGAAAGGGATTAGATACCCCTGTAGTCCTGGCCGTAAACGATGAACACTAGGTGTCGGGGGAATCGACCCCCTCGGTGTCGTAGCCAACGCGTTAAGTGTTCCGCCTGGGGAGTACGCACGCAAGTGTGAAACTCAAAGGAATTGACGGGGGCCCGCACAAGCGGTGGAGTATGTGGTTTAATTCGATGCAACGCGAAGAACCTTACCAGGGTTTGACATCCTGCGAATCCCTTGGAAACGAGGGAGTGCCTTCGGGAGCGCAGTGACAGGTGGTGCATGGCTGTCGTCAGCTCGTGTCGTGAGATGTTGGGTTAAGTCCCGCAACGAGCGCAACCCACGTCTTTAGTTGCCAGCATTGAGTTGGGCACTCTAGAGAGACCGCCGGTGATAAACCGGAGGAAGGTGTGGATGACGTCAAGTCATCATGCCCCTTACATCCTGGGCTACACACGTACTACAATGCTACGGACAAAGGGCAGCAAACTCGCGAGAGCTAGCAAATCCCATAAACCGTGGCTCAGTTCAGATCGTAGGCTGCAACTCGCCTACGTGAAGGAGGAATCGCTAGTAATCGCAGGTCAGCATACTGCGGTGAATACGTTCCCGGGCCTTGTACACACCGCCCGTCACACCATGGAAGTTGGCCACGCCCGAAGTCGTTACTCCAACCCGTAAGGGAGGAGGATGCCGAAGGTGGGGCTGATGACTGGGGTGAAGTCGTAACAAGGTAGCCGTACCGGAAGGTGCGGCTGGATCACCTCCTAACAGGGAGACAAACTGATTGTGATGTCTGAATACTTTATTTTCAGGCCATGATCCTGTCACTCTAGGTCGATCGGTACCTCAACTGTGGAAGCGGAATGGCAACATGTCCGTCCAAACAGGTTCAGTTCCTAAACTTTGTCTAGGTCACACCCCAACGATTTTTGTTGAGGCGGTGTTGAAACCTGAAAGATGAAACGGTAGCGATACTGAATCATCAATCAGGTGAGACACAACTTTGACACGATCGCGAGGTCGAACTCCTGGGCCATTAGCTCAGGTGGTTAGAGCGCACCCCTGATAAGGGTGAGGTCCCTGGTTCAAGTCCAGGATGGCCCATTCGTGTTTGGGGGTTTAGCTCAGTTGGTAGAGCGCCTGCTTTGCAAGCAGGATGTCAGCGGTTCGAGTCCGCTAACCTCCATTCCACACTGACGAGCGCCCTCACGGAAGCAAAGGAGAGATTTCTTTGGTGTGATCCTGACGTCTTGGTGACGATTCCAGCCTGCTTTCATTCCCTGAGTGGTTGAAAGCATGCTGGATTCCCTGTCCGCAAGGATGGGCATTCAGCAAGAACCTTGACAACTGCATAGGAAAAGTCTGGAAAAGAAAGCATCTCATAGACGCTGACTTTCCGGTTCTCTCTGGTCGCGGCCTCGGCTGCGCCATCCCAGCGAAAGCGAAGGGAAGATTGAGGTGCAAGCCTCAATCTGAGAAAAACAGGAAAGCCAGTGATTCTTGAGTTAGAGCCGAGTACAGCTCGTGTCTTCTGTCTGGCATGGCCACAAGCCACCAAGCAGGAGTTTGATTTTGGCTGTCTGAAATCTCTTGATTGAGAGCTTAGACACCGGAAGAATAGCCTTCAACAAGCTAAACGCGAGTTGTGATTATGGTCAAGCTACAAAGGGCTCACGGTGGATACCTTGGCACACAGAGGCGATGAAGGACGTGGTTACCTGCGATAAGTCTCGGGGAGCTGGAAACACGCTTTGATCCGGGAATTTCCGAATGGGGCAACCCCTAGAACGGCCGCCTGAATCCATAGGGCGGCGCGAGCCAACCCAGCGAACTGAAACATCTTAGTAGCTGGAGGAAAGGAAAGTAAAAACGACTCCCTCAGTAGCGGCGAGCGAACGGGGAAGAGCCTAAACCGATGGGTTCGCCCATCGGGGTTGTGGGACAGCAACGTGGACCAGGGACGTTAGAGGAAGCGTTTGAATGGCGCGCCAGAGAGGGTGAAAGCCCCGTACTCGAAAGCGAAACTGGCCTAGCTGTATCCCGAGTAGCACGGAGCACGTGAAATTCCGTGTGAATCCGCGAGGACCACCTCGTAAGGCTAAGTACTCCTGTGTGACCGATAGCGCAACAGTACCGCGAGGGAAAGGTGAAAAGAACCCCGGGAGGGGAGTGAAATAGAACATGAAACCGTGAGCTTACAAGCAATGGGAGTCCTACTCATAGGATGACCGTGTGCCTGTTGAAGAATGAGCCGGCGACTTATAGGCACTGGCAGGTTAAACCGGGAATGGTGGAGCCATAGCGAAAGCGAGTCTGAATAGGGCGATCGTCAGTGTTTATAGACCCGAACCCGGGTGATCTAACCATGGCCAGGATGAAGCTTGGGTGATACCAAGTGGAGGTCCGAACCGACTGATGTTGAAAAATCAGCGGATGAGCTGTGGTTAGGGGTGAAATGCCAATCGAACCCGGAGCTAGCTGGTTCTCCCCGAAATACGTTGAGGCGTAGCGTCTAGTGCTCCAGCAGGGGGGTAAAGCCACCGTTTCGGTGCGGGCTGCGAGAGCGGTACCAAATCGAGACGAACTCTGAATACCCTGTGTGTAACTAGGCAGTCAGACTGTGGGGGATAAGCTCCATGGTCGAAAGGGAAACAGCCCAGACCGCCAGCTAAGGTCCCCAAATCAATGCTGAGTGATAAAGGAGGTGGGATTGCCCAGACAACCAGGAGGTTTGCCTAGAAGCAGCCATCCTCAAAGGAGTGCGTAATAGCTCACTGGTCGAGCGATCCTGCGCCGAAAATGAACGGGGCTAAGCATTGTACCGAAGCTGCGGATTTGAATCGTAAGATTCCGATGGTAGGGGAGCGTTCCATGTGGGGTGAAGCGTTAGCGTAAGCGGGCGTGGACTGCATGGAAGTGAGAATGTCGGCTTGAGTAGCGAAAACATGGGTGAGAATCCCATGCCCCGAAACCCTAAGGGTTCCTCCGGCAGGCTCGTCCGCGGAGGGTTAGTCAGGACCTAAGGCGAGGCCGAAAGGCGTAGTCGATGGACAACAGGTCAACATTCCTGTACCTGTCATGTTTTGGGAAGGGGGACGGAGAAGGCTAGCCCAGCCAGATGTTGGTTACTGGTCCAAGCGTTCGAGGCGTTGAGAGCTGGCGAAAACAGCTTGAGCTGAGGCGTGAGTGCGAGCGGCTACGGCCGCGAAGTGGGTGATGTCAAGCTTCCAAGAAAAGCCCTATACCCGTTAAGGCATGATGGCCTGTACCCGAAACCGACACAGGTGGGGTGGTAGAGAATACCGAGGGGCGCGAGGTAACTCTCTCTAAGGAACTCGGCAAAATGGCCCCGTAACTTCGGGAGAAGGGGTGCCACCGCAAGGTGGTCGCAGTGAAGAGGCCCAGGCGACTGTTTACCAAAAACACAGGTCTCCGCTAAGTCGCAAGACGATGTATGGGGGCTGACGCCTGCCCAGTGCCGGAAGGTTAAGGAAGCTGGTCAGCGCAAGCGAAGCTGGCGACTGAAGCCCCGGTGAACGGCGGCCGTAACTATAACGGTCCTAAGGTAGCGAAATTCCTTGTCGGGTAAGTTCCGACCCGCACGAAAGGCGTAACGATCTGGGCGCTGTCTCGGAGAGAGGCTCGGCGAAATAGAATTGTCTGTGAAGATGCGGACTACGTGCACCCGGACAGAAAGACCCTATGAAGCTTTACTGTAGCTTGGTATTGTGCCCGGGCTCTGAATGCGCAGGATAGGTGGGAGGCTTTGATCCATGGCTTGCGGGTCATGGTGAGCCAACGGTGAGATACCACTCTTTCAGAGCTAGGGTTCTAACGGTCACCCGTCATCCGGGGACCGGACAGTATCAGGTGGGCAGTTTGACTGGGGCGGTCGCCTCCTAAAAGGTAACGGAGGCGCGCAAAGGTTTGCTCAGGCTGGTTGGAAATCAGCCGACGAGTGCAAAAGCAGAAGCAAGCTTGACTGTGAGACCTACAAGTCGAACAGGGACGAAAGTCGGCTTTAGTGATCCGACGGTTCTGAGTGGAAGGGCCGTCGCTCAACGGATAAAAGTTACTCTAGGGATAACAGGCTGATCTCCCCCAAGAGTTCACATCGACGGGGAGGTTTGGCACCTCGATGTCGGCTCATCGCAACCTGGGGCTGAAGTCGGTCCCAAGGGTTGGGCTGTTCGCCCATTAAAGCGGTACGCGAGCTGGGTTCAGAACGTCGTGAGACAGTTCGGTCCATATCCGGTGCACGCGCAGGAACATTGAGAGGATTTCTCCCTAGTACGAGAGGACCGGGAGGAACGCACCTCTGGTGTGCCAGTTATCGTGCCAACGGTAAACGCTGGGTAGCCATGTGCGGAGTGGATAACCGCTGAAAGCATCTAAGTGGGAAGCCCACCTCAAGATGAGTGTTCCCATGGCATAAGCCAGTAAGGTCACGGGAAGAACACCCGTTGATAGGCTCTACGTGGAAGCCGGGTAACCGGTGAAGCGGAGGAGTACTAATAGACCGAGGGCTTGACCATTCCATCCCTTGCCATCCTGACCGGATGACACAGGGATCACGCGCTCAAAGCTTTTGGATCCAGACCGGTTGCTTGTCAACCGCTCCTATGCAGTTCTCAGGGTTCAACCTGGGGGCAAAGACCGGCAAGGGGCCTCAAGAGGCCGTTTGCTTTCCTGGTGTTCATGGCGCTGTGGACCCACTCCGATCCATCTCGAACTCGGTTGTGAAACGCAGCAGCGGCAACGATAGTTGGAGGGTAGCCTCCTGCGAAAATAGCTCGATGCCAGGTCAAACTTTGCTCCACGACGACGCCTCCGATGGCAGCCTGATGGCTGCGATCGGGGG
>NZ_JAYGIC010000027.1:0-1458 GCF_034931105.1 Synechococcus sp. CCY9201
CGGCGGACCGGCAGCCGCTGGCGCCGCAGCAGCGAAGTTGCATCCGGGGAGAGGAAGCCATCAGCGTGCCCCGGTTCCACTGCCGTCTGCCCTGCCGTCTGCCCTGGCATCGGCGCCGGAAGCGTCGTCTGCCGAGAGCCCCAGGGCGCCCAGGCGTGCATCCAGGGCCGCCGGATCGTCCACCGGCAGGCGGGCCTCCAGGTGGCCGTCCACCACCAGCACAGGCGCCTGGCCGCAAGCCCCCAGGCAGCTGACGTGTTCCAGGGCCCAGGTGCCGTTGCCGGCAGCGTCATCGAGCCGCAGCCCCAGCCGCCGCTCCAGCCGTGCCGCCAGCTCCCCACCTCCCTTGACGAAGCAGGCGGTGCCCAGGCACACGGCGCAGCGGTGTGCGGTGGGGGCCTTGAGCCGGAACAGGTGGTAGAAGCTCGCCACCCCGAACACCCGGGCCAGAGGCAGCTTCAGCTCCCGCGCCACCTGGGCCAGGGCCCCCGGCGGCAGATAGCCGTAGATCTCCTGCACCTGGTGCAGCACCTCGATCAGGGCATCGGAGCGGCCACGGTGCTGACGAATCAGCCGCGAGGTGCGCTCCACCGCCTCGGCAGGCAGAACAGTCTCGGCAGGAAGAACCGCCTTGGGGAGCAGATCCGCCCGGCGGAGCGCTGATGGTGGCGCGGAGAGCGGCGCGGTCATGGGCTGACGCGACAGGCGCGGTCTTGCCACCGGCCTAGCCAGCGCCGGCACGGCTGTCAGCGAATGTGGTGGAAGTCTGGCCTGGAGGCCGTCAGCGATGGGCGCCACGGGACTGGTGATCGATCCGGCCTTCCGGCTGCACGAGACGGGCAGTGGCCACCCCGAGAGCCCGCGGCGGCTGGAGGCGATCGAAACCGAACTGCAGCGCCGCGGCCTGCGGCAGCGCTGCCAGCTGATTCGGGCCCGGCCCGCCACGGACCTGGAGCTTCAGCGTTGCCACACGGTTCGCTATCTCGAGACGGTGCGCCGCGATGTGGCTTACGACGCCAGGCAACTCTCCACCGGCGACACCACCATCTGTGACGCGTCGGAAGATGTGGCCAGGCTGGCGGCCGGCGGCACCCTTGCAGCGGTGGAGGCGGTGCTCAGCGGCCAGGTGAACCACGCCTTCGCCCTGGTGCGCCCCCCCGGTCACCATGCCGAGGCCGATCGGGGCATGGGGTTCTGCATCTTCAACAACGTGGCCCTGGGCGCCCGCCATGCCCAGGTGGTGCATGGCCTGGAGCGGGTGCTGATCATCGACTGGGACCTGCACCACGGCAACGGCACCCAGGCGATCTTCTGGCGCGATTCCAGCGTGCTCTTCGCCAGCGTGCATGAATGGGGCAACTACCCCGGCAGCGGCGCCGCCACGGAACGGGGGGAGGGTCCGGGCCTGGGCTTCACCCTCAACTGCCCCCTGCCCGGCGGCAGTGACGGCCCGGCGGT
>NZ_JAYGIC010000028.1:0-134869 GCF_034931105.1 Synechococcus sp. CCY9201
CGGCGGCCGAGGGCCCCTGGCGCCTGGGGCTCGATGCGCCGCGCGCCTTTCCCTTCCTCAAGTACAGCCGGCGCCGTGATCTGCGGGAGCGGGTCTACCGCGCCCAGGTGAGCCGCGCCTCCGGTGGCGAGCTCAACAATGCCCCGCTGATCGAGCGCATCCTCACCCTCAAGCGCGAGCAGGCGGAGCGGCTCGGGTTTGCCAACTGGGCCGAGGTGAGCCTGGCCGCCAAGATGGCCGACTCCGTCGAGGCGGTCGAGCGTCTGCTGGAGGAGCTGCGCGTTGCGGCCTACCCGGTGGCCGAGGCCGAGCTGAAGGAGCTGGCGGCCTGCGCCGGCCGCCACGACGCCCCGGAGGCCAGCGATCTGCAGCCCTGGGATGTGAGCTTCTGGGCGGAGGTGCTGCGCCGCGAGGCCTTTGATCTCGACAGTGAGGCCCTGAGGCCCTGGTTTCCCCTTGAGCAGGTGCTCCAGGGACTGTTTGACCTCTGCCAGCGCCTGTTTGCCATCCGGATCGAGGTGGCCGATGGTGAGGCGCCGCTCTGGCACCCGGACGTGCGCTTTTTCCGGGTGCGGGATGCCGCCAGTGGGGAGCCGCTGGCCTTCTTCTATCTGGATCCCTTCAGCCGCCCCGGCAGCAAGCGCGGTGGCGCCTGGATGGATGACTGCCTCGGCCGCAGCCGCAGTGAGGCGGGCCAGCCCGTGCTGCCCGTGGCCTATCTGATCTGCAACCAGAGCCCACCGGTCGGGGAGGTGCCCAGCCTGATGACCTTCGAGGAGGTGGAAACCCTCTTCCACGAATTCGGCCACGGCCTGCAGCACATGCTCACCACCGTGGAGCGGCCCCAGGCGGCCGGCATCAACAACGTCGAGTGGGACGCGGTGGAGCTCCCCAGCCAGTTCATGGAGAACTGGTGCTATGACCGCGCCACCTTGATGGGTATGGCCCGCCACTGGCAGAGCGGCGAGCCCCTGCCCGAGGCCGACTACCGCAAGCTCCTGGCGGCGCGCACGTTCATGGGCGGCAGCGCCACGCTGCGGCAGGTGCACTTCGCCCTCACCGACCTGCGCCTGCACAGCAGCTGGACGCCCAGCTGTGGCCTCACCCCAGACCAGATGCGACGGGCCATCGCCAGGACCACCACAGTCCTGGCTCCGATCGACGACGACGCCTTTCTCTGCGCCTTCTCCCACATCTTCGCGGGGGGGTATGCGGCCGGCTACTACTCCTACAAGTGGGCCGAGGTGCTCAGCGCCGATGCCTTCAGTGCCTTTGAGGAGGTGGGCCTGGATCGGGACGAGGCGGTGGTGGCCACCGGTCGCCGCTTCCGCGACACCGTGCTCAGCCTGGGGGGCAGCCGCTCGCCGGCGGAGATCTTTGCGGCCTTCCGTGGCCGTGCTCCCAGCACCGATGCCCTGATTCGTCATTCGGGCCTGGTGACGGCCTGAGCTGCCTTACTCCTGCAGCAGCAAGGCTGTCAGAGGAGTCAGGGCGGCGGGATCGGTGAGCAGCTGCCGGTGCGTCCAGACCGGAAGCTCCTGGCGCGTTCCCACCGGCAGCACGGCTGTCCAGCCGGGTACCACCATCAGGTCCCAGCGGCAGAAAAGGCTGTGGCATTCCACAGCCTTGAGCGTCGAGATATCGTCATTGAGTTGACGCAACAGCGGGCTGCCGGGCTTCATTTGCGCCAGGCCCGGCATCAGCGCCTGGGGCCAGGGCAGGGCCAGCAGGCTGCCCTGCTGGGGGCTGCCGAGGCTGAAGAAGCGGCGTGTGCGCCGATACCCACCCAGCCCTTGCAGCCAGAGGCGGGCAATCACACCGCCCATCGAAAAGCCGAGCAGATCGATGGGGAGATCGGCGCCATAGGTGGCCTCGATCCGTTCGCCAAGCCGTTCAGCGAGCACCGTCAGGGAGGTGTGCCCGCAGCGATGGGGGAGATGAGGCACGAGCCGCTCGCTTCGGCCACCGGCCAGGGCGGCCTCGAGGTGGCGAAACAGGCGCGGTGTGTCCCACAGCCCATGCACCAGCACCAGAGGCGGGCTCATCGCAGGTCCGTGGCCGGCCAGTTGCGCGTCAGCTCCACGGCCACGTGTCCTGTGAATCCCGGAACCGGTGCCTGGCACTTGCAGAGTTCCAGCCGCATCGGCACGGGCCCATAGATCTGTTCAAGCCGATCCAGCATGCGGCTGGCGTAGTGCTCGATCGTGAGGCAGCAGAGCTGGTTCGCCTGCTGCTGCAGGGCACGGATCGCCAGGCTGTAGTCGAGGGTGTCGTCAAGTTGATCACTCTGGCTGGCGGCGTTCAGACCGGCGTCGAGGCTGAACGACACCGTGAACCACTGGCCCAGTTGCCGCTCCTCATCCAGCACACCCACGTGGGCCCAGAGCCGTAGATCGCGCACATGGATGAGCATGCGGGGCTGTTCAGAGGGGCAGGGGATGATGCAGGAAGTGACGCATGCCACTGCTGTAGTCGGAGGCGATATGACCGTCGCCCCGCAGGCGGTAGCGGTAGGTCACCAGCCCCTCCAGCCCCACCGGGCCCCGGGGTGGCAGGGTCTGGGTGCTGATGCCCACTTCCGCTCCGAAGCCATAGCGGAAGCCATCGGCGAAGCGGGTGGAGCAGTTGAGATACACCCCGGCGCTGTCCACCGCCGCCAGAAACCGATCAGCCGCGACGGGATCGGTGGTGCAGATCGCATCGGTGTGGCGCGATCCGTACTGGCGGATGTGCTCCAGGGCAGCCTCCAGATCCGGCACCAGCTTCACACTCAGCACCAGATCGGAGTACTCGGTGCGCCAGTCGTCCTCCGTTGCCTCCAGTGTGATGCCGAATCGGCATGCGGCCGGATCACCCCGCAGCTCGACACCGGCGGCGGCGAAGGTATCGATCGCCTGTGGCAGGAAGGTGGGGGCGATCGCTTCATGAACCAGCAGCGTTTCCATTGCGTTGCAGGCCGCCGGGTACTGGGTTTTGCTGTCCAGGGCCACCCTCAGCGCCTGGGCCGGATCGGCTGCGGCATCCACGTAGAGGTGACAGATGCCATCGGCATGCCCGAGCACGGGGATGCGGGTGTTGTCCTGGATGAAACGCACCAGGGCATTGGATCCGCGCGGGATGATCAGATCCACCAGCCCATCGAGCTTGAGCAGGGCCAGGCTTTCCTGACGGGTGGTGAGCAGGTCCAGCACGTCCGGAGACACGGCACTGTTGGCCAGGCCCTGCTGCAGGGCGTTGAGGATGGCCTGGCAGCTGCGGCTGGCTTCACGACCGCCCTTGAGGATGGCGCCGTTGCCAGAGCGGATCGCCAGCGCGGCAATCTGCATCACCGCATCGGGCCTGGCCTCGAAGATCACCCCCACCACGCCCAGGGGCACGCTCACACGCTCCAGCACCAGGCCCTGATCCAGCTCGGTGTGAAGTTGGCGTCGGCCGATGGGATCGCTCAGGTCCGCCACCTGCCGAACTCCGGCGATCGCGCCGGCGAGTTTGGCGGCATCCAGCTTGAGCCGTGCCACCAGGGCCGGGGCCAGTCCGTCGGTCGCGGCGGCCTCGAGATCCTCCTGGTTGGCCGCCACAATCCGGTCGGCCTCGGCTTCGAGGGCGTCGGCCATGGCGTGCAACGCCTGGCGGCGGGCGTCGTCGTTGAGCTGGCTCAGGGCGGTGGCGGCCCGGCGAACGGCGGCGGCGCGTCGCAGCAGTTCCGGGCTCGGATCGGGGATGGACGGGCTCATCCATTCATCATCCCAAGCCGTCAGCCGCCGCTCCGTCGACCTCCATCGTGTCGACTTCCGCTGCGCCGATCAGAGTTGTGCCGCTCTCCCCAGCGCTGAGGCGTTCAAGGGCCAGCAGGGCGGCCCCCAGCCGGCCGGCGCCATTGCCGAGCTCGCAGGGGCGGATGTCCAGGCCCTCGCGGCTCACCGGCAGCACCCGCCGCGTCACTTCCTCCCACACGGCTGGGAGGAAATGGTGGCAGGCGCCGCTGAGGCCGCCGCCGATCAGCACCCGCTCCGGCGTGAACAGGTACAGAAGTGAGGTGATCCCCACCCCCAGCAGCCGTCCATAGGCACTCCAGACCTCGATCGCGGCAGCATCTCCACCATCGGCCCTTTGGCAGAGCTCCTGGGGTGAGAGGGGGCTGAGCCGCTGCAGACCGCTGATGCTGCAGTGCTGTTCCAGGGAGCCGCGGTTGCCGCTGTTGCACTCCGGTCCATCCGGATCGAGACAGATCAGACCCGGTTCGGCAGCGGCGCCACGATGGCCGAGAAACAGGTTGCCCTGCAGGATCACCGCCCCTCCAACCCCCGTTCCCAGAGTGAGCAGCACCACGTCACGGCAGCCGCGTGCCGCGCCGAAGCGCAATTCACCCAGGGCTGCACAGTTGGCATCGTTGGCCAGAGTGATCCGACGCTCCAGCATCGGTTCCAGCCAGGTGGCCAGAGGGACGTCCTGCCAGCCGGGCAGGTTGATCGCGATGCGCGCCACACGACCCGCCTGGTCGCTGGGGCCCGGGTGGCCGATGCCCACCCATGGCGCCAGCCGCTGCGGGTCGATGGTCTCCACAGCTTCGGCGATCGCCATGGTCACGGCACCGGGCATGGCCGGCTGGGGCGTGGCCACCTCCGCTTCCGCCAGGCAGTGGCCGTCCTGGTCGAAGCGGCCGAGCTTGATCGCGGTTCCGCCGACGTCGATCCCGATCAGTTGGGCCATCGCCGCCATGGCAGGGCCGGCTGATCCTGCCGCGCCACCTTCAACAACTGAGTCAGAAACGGAAGAACAGCTGCATCTGAGTCTGCCAGGCCCCTTGGGTGTCGAACGACCCCTGCAGGTTGATGTTCTCGGAGGCCTTGTAGTTCAGGGTCACCTGTGGAGGGATGTCGGAGCGGTTCGGTGCCACCAGCACCGCGGCATTGAAGCGCTCGGTGATGTCGAGGCCGATTTCCGAGCCCAGCACCAGTTGCGGCGGCAGTTGGCGAGAGCGCAGTTCCTCGGCCTGGGACACCACCGGGCTCACGTAGGTGGGGTAAAGGGCGAAGCTGACCCGCTGCCCGAAGGCATCGCTGAGTGAACCGAGCAGAGGCGAGAGCAACGATTGCCCCAGGGCCGTGGCCAGGGCGGCACCGGCATTGCCGCCGCTCAGCCCCGCCAGGGAGTTGCCGCCGATCAGGGCCACCAACCGCTCCTCCGGCAGGGGTGGATCACTGGTGAGCCGAAGGTTCTCGGCAATGCGATCGGCCGGCCCGCTGACACTCACGGTGATCCGCACCAGCTTGAGCTGGTTGAAGGAGCTGAAGCCTCCCTGGGCCTCCAGTTCCGCCAGGCTCAGCCCTGAACCGGTGTTGGCGCCCAGGTTGCTGGAGAGATTTTCGGAGACCCGGGTGCGCAACGCGATGTCCAGGTAGGGCAGCAGTCCCAACGACGGCGTGAACACCGCCACGTTGGGGGCATCGGGGTCGAGGTTGAAGCTGGTGGTGAACAGGTTGAGCCGACCGCCCAGCAGCCGCACCACGCCGGCGGCCTGAAGGCTCGGATCCAGCGGTCCGTTCAGCCGCAGGGAGCCACCGGTGCTGAAGCTGGCCACGTTCGGCACGGTCACCTTGAGATCAGGACCGAGCCGCAGGGTCAGATCCCTGAATCGCAGGTAGGGAAAATTCGGTATCGCCTTGCGTAGGGCGTCGCTGGTGCTGCTGTCCACCTCCGGGCCCAGCAGCACCAGCGGCTGGTCAAAGGCCCAGTTGCGCTGCAGCAGTTCATTGACATCCGGGTTGGCTCCTGCGGCTGGCTTGCTGGCGTCGGATTCGCCTCCATCGCTTGATTGGTTTGCCCCCGCTCCATCACCGCCGGCAGCCACCTGGCCCGGCTGGACATTGACGCTTCCCTGTCGGATCGCCAGATTTCCGCCCAGCAGTGGAGCCCGCAGGCTGCCGCCAAAGGCCAGTTGACCGTCGCTGAAGGCGTCGATCCGCTGCAGCTTGAAAGGCACATGCTTCAGGGTGAGGGTGAGGCTGGGTTCAGGTGACACCGGCCTTACCAGACCGAGTTTTCCCTTGCCCTCGACCTGACCCTTCTCGCCCACCCGGGCCGTGAGTTCCTGCAGCAGGAGCTCCTGGAAGTCGAACAGCATCGTGGCCTCGAGGGCCGTCACCGTCTGGCCGATGAAGCGCAGTTCGCCCTCGCGCAGCCTCAGGAAGCCGTTGGCGATCGGATCGGCCAGGCTGCCCCGCACCAGCAGCTGCATGTCGGCACTACCTTTTTTCCAGTCGAGCGACGACCCGGCCAGGGTCGTGAGGAAGCGCAGGCCATCGCCGCGACTGGCCAGGCGCACCTCCAGACCCTGTGCCTGAGGATCCAGTGGGATGCGGCCGGTGAAATCGACGGCGCTCGTGGCTCCGGCAGCACGCAGGGCCAGGTCGGTGTCGAGGAAACCATCCTTGAGCAGAACGCTGCCCCGCTCCAGCTGAAGATCGGCTTCGCCCAGGTGCCCCTGATGCAGGGCCAGCTCGGCCTCAAGCTCCGGCTGGCCGTTGCCCAGCCGATACCGTCCTTTAGCCGAGAGCGATCCCTGCAGGCTTCCGGGGACGGGGGTGAGCAAGGCCAGCAGGCTGAGCGGCAGGCTGGCCAGATCAAAGCTGCCCTCGCCATGGCGGATGGGCCCCTGCAGACTCACCACAAACGGGTCCAGGGCCAGGGCCTGGTCCTCAGCGGTGCCCCGCAGCCAGAGATGGCCTTTGGCGCTCAGATCCACGTGGGTCTGGGCCAGGTTCGGTCCGCTGAGGGTGAGGTCCGTGTCGACCAGCGCCTGGGTGGCGGCAAGGCGCTCGCGCAGGTCTTCGGGGGCAGAGTTTGCAGCTTCAAGGTTCAGTCGCTCACGGGCGCGCTGCAGGGCGATGAGCTGGTCCTGCAGGCTGCCCCCCAGCTGATCGATCACCAGATCGCCGAGGTCGGCGGCATTGCCCTGGGGAGGACCTTCCTCACCACGCCAGAGAGGGAGGGCCTGGGCCAGCTGACGGAACAGATCGGTGGTGAGGCCCCGTCCCTCCAGCTGGGCCCGGTAGGCACCCTGCCATCGGCCGGTGAGGGTGGCGGCGATGGAGCCGCCTGCCAGGGGTTCCAGATCAGCCGTGAGCCGGTAGCGCCGGTCGGCATAGCGCAATCCGGCCTGCAGCTCCTGGGCCCGCACACCAAGGAAGACCGGTTGGGCGAGGGTCACCCAGCCGCCGAAGGCCAGTGGTTGCAACGCCAGGTTGCCGTCACCGCTGAGCTCGCCCTGCAATGGCTGGGGGTGCTTGCGGGGGCCCAAGGCCAGGGTCAGGCCCTGAAGAGGGAAGGCGCTGGCCTGCCAGCGGTAGGCGCTTGGACGGCCCGTCAGAGTGAGCGTTCCACCACCTCGCGTCAGTTCGAGGGCCACCGGCATCCAGGAACGGTCCAGGCCGGCCTTGAGGCTGCCGCCGCTGGCTGTGCTGGCCTGCATCTGCAGGGCACTGGCGCCTGCACCGGTGCCCTTGAGCTGGCCCTGCCAGGTCTCGCTCAGGCTGAGGGGACCGGCACCGGGGCCAGCCAGCTCGAGGTCGAGGTCGGGGCTGAGATCCTGCAGCGGGCCGTGGATCCGGCCGGAGGCGCTGAGCTCACCCCGCAGGCTTGTGCCGACGAGGGTATCCAGCCTCTGCAGGGGAAAGGCTGTGAGCTGCAGCTGAGCTTCCAGCGGCCCGGTGCGCAGACCGCCTTCATGGGAGGGCTGTAACGGCAGCTGACCGCTGGCCTGCAGGTAGGGACCCCTGAGGTCATCCAGCCGCAGCAACCCCTTACGCCACACCAGAGAAGCCCGTAGGTCTCCCGTGAGGGGATTGGTGAGCCGGGGCACCTGCACCGCCAACGCCGGTGCCGCCGCAGTCCCGCTCAGCTGGAGACTGCCCGCCAGCGTCTGCTCGGTCAGCCAGGAGGGGGCGCTGGGTGGCAGTGGCAGGTCGCTGGGATCCAGCCGCCAGGTTCCGTTCAACGCCAGCAGCGGCCCCACCCTGCCGGAGGCCGACAGCTGGGAGCGACCGCCCTTCACCTGCAGAGAGGAGACCGCCAGGCCCTGACGGCTCCAGCGGCCGGCCGCCGTTCCCTGCAAGGCCGGCAAGGCCGGCAAGGCCGCTGCGGTGCGGCTGCCCCGAGCCCGACGTGGTGGTTGGGCCTTGAAGCTGAGGCTGACCTGCTGGCGGGGCAGGTGGGCCCGACCGGCCAGGCTGCCGCTCCAGCCTCCCAATCCCCAGATGCTCCGCTCCAGCACCAGGCTGTCGCCTTCGCAGCGCAGGTCTGCGGTGGGGCTGCTGATATCGGTTGCGGCTCGTTTTCCCGTTCCGGTGGTGCTGCCGGGGCTCGCCCCAGGGGGTCGCCAGCGCAGCTGCTTGAGACTGACGGCTCCGCGGCAGCTGGGCCGTCCCTGGCTCAGGGCCAGGACCAGGCGGCCGTCCAGCTGCCCGGTGGTGTGGCCCTGCAGGGGCGTGAACCGCTGCAGGAGGTTCACCGGCAGGCGCTGGAGGTTGAGCTGTGCCTGCCAGCGCTGGCGATCCCAGCGCCCCCCCGCCTCGATCGCCACCAGCCCAGGACCTTCGGCCGGCTGCAGACGGCCGCTCAGATCGATCCGACGCTCCTGGAGCATCAGGCCGACCCTGCCGCCGAGGCGCAGGTCGACACCGGCAGGGGCGATCCGCAGCTGTGCCGGATCAGCAAGGTTGATCCGCAGCTCCAGTGATGGTGGCTTCTGGTTGCGAGTCGGGCTACCCAGGACCCAGTACTGACCGCGTGCATTGCGGCGCAGATCGGCTTCGGCACCGCGCACCTGCAGATCCAGCACCGGAGTCCAGCGTTGCAGGCTCGCAAACGGGTCGAGAGCCACACCCAGGCCCGCCACCCTGGCCTCGGAGCGGTCCTGGGCACCTGGCCCCAGGCTCGAGGGTCCCACCTGCAGCCCCGAGAGGCCGATTCCCTGGTAAGGCCCGAGCTGCAGCGGATGGCCCAGCACCTGGCTCAGCTGTCGCTCCAGCCGTGGTTTCCAGTGGTCGAAGACGGTGCGGGCCAGGTGGTCAGCCCCAAACCAGGCCAGACCCGCGGCAGCGCCAAGGCCGAGCAGCCAGGGCAGCCGGCAGGAGAGGGGTGTCGTCGTCCGGTACCAGCTGGCCGCCGATGGTGATGAATCCGGCAAGCCCGCCATGCCCCTGGGTCTGCCCGTGTCTTCGACGGGCGCAATATAAAAGTCATCTGCCGCTTGACCAGCCCCCATGCCTGCCGATCCAATCCTGTTCACGGCGGGCCAGTGGCTCGGCGCCGCCAGCGGCGGCCTGGCCCTTCTCACCGGGATCGGCTTCCTGGCCACCTGGGGGATTCGCTTCCGTCTGGTGGGGATCACCAGCTTCACCGCCCTGCTGTCGCTCTCCTGCCTGGCCTTTGCCGTGAGCTACAGCCCGCGGGTGTCGATCGAGGGGGCGGTGCCCGTGCCCGTGGTGTTCGACAACGGCGGTGATCTGGTGATCGCTGCGGCGCCCGCCAATCTCGACCCGGCCGCTGTGGCCCCGACCCTGGAGCAGGTGGCCAGCAACCTGCGGGGCAGCGGCCGCAATTCCGTGGATGGGTTTGTGCGGGTCAGGCTGCGCCGACTCGAAACGGTGGCGCCCGGCCTGAGCCGTCCGGTGGTGCTGGGTGAGGCCACCCGCAGCCTGCGGGATGGTTCGGTCGTGCTGGCAGGCTGATCGCTTGCTGCCCCTGCCCCGCCACTGTCATCGCGAGCAGCGTCGGCTGGAGCAGGCCGGCATCGTGGCCTGGGAACAACTGGCCGGGCTGGACGATCGTGCCCTGCGGGATCTCGGCAGCGGCGGTGGCGCCAGCGAGAAGCAACTGATCAAGCTTCGTGCCCAGGCGCGACTGGTCTGCGAGGTGGGCCTTCACCCTTCAGAGGCGGCGCTGCTGCTCTACGCCGGCATTGCGGACCGTCGCGGCCTTGCCCAGGCCGATCCCCAGCGCCTGTGGGTGCAGATGGGCCGCCTGCAGCGCAGCCTCACCGGCATGGCGGTTCCGGCGTTGGAACTATCCACACTGCGGCAGTGGATCGCCGCCGCCCGGGAAGGCCTCGGTCGCTCCCGGAACTGACACCCGTACCGACCCGATGCCGGTTCCCCCTGACTGGAATGGATGCAGCCCCCGATGGGTGGCACCATGCCGAACCGCTCCAAACTCCTGAACTCCTCACGCCCCGCCTTGCATCGTTTGTTGACTGGCGCCGGGGCTCTCCTTTTCGGTTTTGCCACCTACCCCCTCGGTAGCGCTGGCTTGGCTGCTTCGCCCCTCCTTGAATCGGTGAAGCAGAACCCTGCCCTGGCGCAGAGCATCTGTGCTCAGTTGCGGCAGTTCAACAGCCAGGGCATGTCAGCCACCTCCCCGCAGGCGGTGAGTCGCATCGCGCAGCAGCGGGGTCTCACCCCCGTCGATGCCGAGGTGCTCACCACCTACGTGATCGGGCTTCACTGCCCTGAGGTTCGCTGACCTCCGCACCACTGGCAGTGGCCCAGGAGGACCTCCGCCTCCTGTGTCGCGACGGGGTGAGCCTGGCAGCCCGGCGTTGGCGGCCGCGGGCATCCGGTTTCTGGCCTGTTCTGTTGATGCGTCAGCCCTACGGCCGGGCGATCGCCTCAACGGTGACCTACGCCCATCCCGCCTGGTATGCCGCTCAGGGGTATCAGGTGGTAGTGGTCGATGTGCGCGGACGAGGGGAGTCCGGTGGCCAGTTCAGAGGCTTCGCCCAGGAGGCTTCCGATGGTGCTGACTGTGTGCGCTGGGCTCGCCACCTGGACCACGCCAATGGACGGGTGGGGACGTACGGCTTCTCCTATCAGGGGCTCACCCAGGTGCTCTCGGACGGGAGCGTCCCGCAGGACTTCCCCGATGCCCTTGCACCGGCCCATTGCGGTCTTGATGAACGCTGCCACTGGGCCAGTGAGGGGGGGGCGCACTGGTGGGCCCTGGGGTTGGGCTGGGCCCTGCAGCTGGCGGCCCAGGGCTGTGCCCGTCGTTCTGACGGTGAGGGCTGGCTGGAGATCCGGCGCAGCCTCGAAACCGGCACATTTCTGCAGGAGGGTGTGAACCTGCTTGAGCGCCACGACCCCTTGGGAATGGGTCTGACCTGGTTAGGCCGTGAACCTGCCATCTCGGCGGGCTGGACCTGCCATCAAGCGCCCCTGGAGCTGCTACGCCGACCGATGCTGCTGATCGGCGGTTGGTACGACCCCCATCTTCGCGGCGTGCTGGATCTGTGGCGGCGGTCCCAGGCGGCGGGGGGTGATCCGTGGCTGCGCATCGGTGCCTGGTCTCATCTGAACTGGCACGGCGGGCTCGATGCCCTGCAGCTGGCCTTCTTCGATCGGCACCTGAAGGCATCGGAGGTCTCGATGAGCCCCCCGGGACCCTTGCCCCCGCCGCTGCTGCTCGAGCGCCTGGGAGACGGTGCCTGGCGATCCCCAGATCCTGCCGCTCCCTCTGCCGACGCCTGGTGGCTCCGAAGTCAGGGGCTGGCGGCCGTCCGCGTCGACGAAGGCCAACTCATCCCCGGGGTCAGCACTGAGGGGCCTGCGGATGGTGCCGGTGCATGCACCCTGACCCTGGTGCACGATCCCTGGAGGCCACTGCCTGGCCGGGGCGGCCATCTGGGCCTGGATGCCGGTCCGGTCGACCGGGCTGATCTGGACGCCCGCAGCGATGTGGCCTGCTTCAGCACGCCCCCCCTGGCCGAGCCCCTGGAGCTGTTCGGCCAGCCCGAGCTCTGCATCGACGTGGCTGCTGATCAAGCCAGCTACGACCTCTGCGGTGCCCTCTCCGTGGTGGCTGCGGATGGCATGGGGGTGCGGCAATGGAGCACCGGGGTTCTCCGCTGCCGGAACAACCTCTCAGGCCTGCCCCAGCCCCGCATCCTCCTGTTTCAGCCGGTGCTGCTGGCGCTGCGGCCCGGCGAGCGCCTGCGCCTGTCCCTGGGGGCTTCCTCCTGGCCGCAGATCGGAGTGAACTCGGGAGACCCGGATGTTGCGCCCGGGCCGGTGACCCACCGCCATCGGGTGATCACTCTTCAGTTCAGGCTTCCGGGCGCCCGGTTGCGCCTGCGTTCCTTGGCATCAGAGGGGCTGGATTAGGGCAACGTGCTTCGACCATCCCGGTTTCGGCCAAACTGTCGCCACCGCGCACCCCCTGCCGTGCTTCACCGCCGTCCTGCTCTGCCCTTGTCATTGCTGCTGCTGGGTGGCGTGGTCACTCCGCTCTGTCTCGGTGCTCGACCGGTTGTTGCGGGCCTCGGCTCGCTGGAGGGGAACGGGGATGGAGCCCCCACCCTGGTGGCTGAAGTCGCAAGCCCCCAACGCAAGCAGACCAAGCAGAAGCTGCGCAAGGCCGCCGAGAGGATCCTGCTCGCCATCCAGCAAAGCGATGCCAGGGCTCTCTATGGCTATCTGGCTGAGCCCGTGCGACGCTTCACAACCCCTGCCGCTATGCAGGAGCGCCTCGCCTCGCTGGGTGGCGTGCGCAGCACCCGGATCGAATCCCTGGTGCTCGGCGCCGATGACGGCACGGTGGAGGCGGAACTGGTCACCCCCCGTGGCACCCGGCCCCTCACGCTCATTCTGGATGGGGAGGGCAAGATTCTCGGCTGGGAGCTCGATCGCAGCCAGATCCCCGTCGAGGACACCGCCGTGAAATTCATTGAGGATCTGGCCGCTGGGCGGGTGCTGACGGCCCGCAGCCTGATGTCCGCCGCCATGCAGGAGGAGATGCTGCCGGCCGCCTTGCAGGAGCGCTGGCAGGGTCTGCAGAAGCTCACCGGTCCGTTCCAGCGGGTGCGGGGCAGCGTTTTCGCCGGCCGGGATGAGGCGCAGCAGCTGGTGTTGGTCACCACCCAGTTCGGGCGGCTCACCGACAACCTCTTCGTGATTCTCAACCTGCAGGGCCAGGTGATCGGGGTCGATTTCCCCCTCGACGCCTTCTGATCCTCAACAGCGGGGCCCAGCCGCCGCTTGGCCCCGGCAAAGCGGCTTAAGCTCCGGCCCAGCACGTCAATGGATATGGCCCTGGTCTGCCTCGATTGGATGGTTGAAGACGGGCAACGGCTAGCGGAGTGCAGGCACGATCACCCCCTTGCGGTTCTTGGGCCCCAGCCCCTGCCGGATGGCGGCTGGGTGGTGCGGATCTGGATGCCTGAGGCCGATCAGGTCGAACTCCTGTGCAACGGCCGCAGCCTGGCGATGGCGACCCCGAACCATCCCTGGCTGTTTGAGGCCGAGGTCGAGGGGGATCCCGGCTGCACCTATCAGGTGCGGGTGCAACGGGGCGGCATCGAGCACGTTCAGCACGATCCCTGGGCGTTCCGCCAGGAATGGATGGGTGAGATGGACCGCCATCTCTTCGCGGAAGGCAACCACCACCACATCTGGCATCGCATGGGGGCCCACCCCGGCGAGCGGGATGGCGTCGCCGGCGTGCAGTTCTGCCTCTGGGCGCCCAACGCCCGCAGTGTGGCGATCCTGGGCGACTTCAACAGCTGGGACGGTCGCCATCATCCGATGCAATCGCGGCTGGGCGGCTGCTGGGAATTGTTTGTACCGGGTCTGCGCCGCGGCGAGCTCTACAAGTACGAGATCCGTACCCAGGCGGGCCACTGCTACCAGAAGGCCGATCCCTACGGCTTCCAGCACGAGGTGAGGCCCAACACCAGTTCACGGATCGCAGGGCTGGCCAGCTTCGCCTGGAGCGATGCCGACTGGATGGCTCGGCGGGATGCGGCCAACCCACTCGATCAGCCGATCTCGGTCTACGAGATGCATCTGGGCAGCTGGATGCACGCCAGCGCCGATCAGCCCTATGTGGAACCTGACGGCTCGGTGAGGGAGCCGGTGGCTGCGGCCGATCTCAAACCGGGTGCCCGGCTGCTCACCTACCCGGAGCTGGCCGATCGGGTGATCCCCTACGTGAAGGCCCGCGGCTTCACCCACATTGAACTGATGCCGATCTCCGAGCATCCCTTCGATGGCTCCTGGGGTTATCAGGTGACCGGCTGGTATGCGCCCACCAGCCGCTTCGGCAGCCCTGATGAGTTCCGCGCCTTCGTGGACCGCTGCCACGCCGAGGGCATCGGTGTGATTCTCGACTGGGTTCCCGGCCACTTTCCCAAGGACGGCCATGGCCTGGCCTTTTTTGATGGCGCGCACCTCTACGAGCACGCCGATCCGCGCATCGGCGAGCACAAGGAGTGGGGCACGCTGATCTTCAACTACAGCCGCAATGAGGTTCGCAACTTCCTGGTGGCGAATCTGGTGTACTGGTTTGATCAGTTCCACATCGATGGCATCCGTGTGGATGCGGTCGCCTCGATGCTCTATCGCGACTATCTGCGCCCGGATGGAGAGTGGCTGGCGAATGAGAATGGCGGACGTGAGAACCTCGAAGCTGTGCGCTTCCTGCAGCAGGCGAACTATGTCTTGTTCCAGCACTTCCCAGGTGCTCTGTCGATCGCGGAGGAATCCACCACCTGGCCGATGGTGACCCAGCCCACCAGCATCGGTGGCCTTGGCTTCAACCTGAAGTGGAACATGGGCTGGATGCACGACATGCTCGATTATTTCGAGCTCGATCCATGGTTCCGGCAGTTCCATCAGAACAACATCACGTTTTCAATCTGGTATACCTATACCGAGAATTTCATGCTCGCCCTCAGCCACGATGAAGTGGTGCATGGCAAGAGCAACCTGCTCCACAAGATGCCCGGCGATGACTGGCAGAAGTTTGCCAATGTTCGGGCCCTTCTGACCTACATGTGGACCCACCCGGGCAAGAAGACAATCTTCATGGGCATGGAGTTCGGCCAGCGGGCTGAATGGAATGTCTGGGGAGATCTGCAATGGGACCTGCTCCAGTACGAGTCGCACCTGGGCCTGCAGCGGTTGGTGGATGATCTCAATGCCTTTTACAAGGCGGAACCAGCACTCTGGCGCGATGATTTCAATGAGTACGGCTTCCAATGGATCGATTGCAACGACAACCGCCATTCGGTGATCAGCTTCATGCGCCGCGACAGCACCGGTGGTGGCTGGCTGCTGGTGGTGGCGAACTTCACGCCCCAGAGCCACTCCCACTACCGGGTGGGAGTCCCGATCGAGGGCTTCTACGCCGAAGTGTTCAACAGCGACAGTGCTCGCTACGGCGGCAGCAATCTTGGCAACCTCGGAGGAAAATTCACTGATCCCTGGAGTATCCACGGCTACGACCAGGCGCTGGATCTCTGCCTGCCGCCCTTGAGTGTGCTGATTCTTCGCCGCGATGAGGCCCGCAGTCAGATCTCTTCAGCCGCTGAAGCGACAGAGGAAGCCTGAGTCTCCACAGAAGAGATCTGCATACCCAGCTGTCTGGCTGCTTCCAGAATCCAGGGTCAGCCCTGGAATGAATTTGCCTGAGTGAATTTCGGGTCGGAGAGAGCAGAATCCACTGAGACGGCTCTTAGACTATCCCCAGATTCGCAGGCAAGACCTGTCCGTCAGGACGGGCTTCTGCAGGGGAGATTTTTCTCCGCAAGATCGAACGCTGACCCCCAGTGACTGAATCCTGGCGGCAGTCCTTGTCGATTGATTGCAGAAGTGTGAGCAGCAGTGCTTGATGGCTACATTTAGAGATTTCTGGACTGCTGGAACCTGACTATTGACGGTTCAATCATCCAGGAGATTCCGCCTCAATTGCCCTGGCTTCTGACATAGCATTACCACGAAGAATCTTCCAGTAGAGTATAGCTAGCTCGGCTATTGATACACTTTATTTCAACCTCTCAGCTCTGGAGTGACCGTCAAGTCGGTCGTGGCGCCCCCTGGGCATGAGCCCTCCGCCGAGGCTCTCGGCTAGGTTTCCGATCGCGATTCCCCTGCCCTGACGACCCCCATGGCCGACACCCTCCCCCTGCTGCTGCGCGCCGCCCGAGGTGAGCAGGTGGAGCGTCCGCCGGTGTGGATGATGCGCCAGGCAGGCCGTTACATGAAGGTCTACCGCGATCTGCGCGATCGTCATCCCGGCTTCCGCGAGCGCTCCGAGAACCCGGATCTCTCCTACGAGATCTCGATGCAGCCGTTTCACGCCTTCCAGCCCGATGGCGTGATCCTGTTCTCCGACATCCTCACGCCCCTGCCTGGCATGGGGATCGACTTCGACATCATCGAGAGCAAGGGGCCGATCATCGAGCCCGCCATTCGCTCCCAGGCCCAGGTGGATGCGCTGCGTCCCCTGGATCCCGCCAAGGCCCTCCCTTTTGTTGGTGAGGTGCTGTCTCGCCTTCGCCAGGATGTGGGCAACGCGGCCACCGTTCTCGGTTTTGTCGGCGCGCCCTGGACCCTGGCGGCCTACGCAGTGGAGGGCAAGAGCTCCAAGACCTATTCCGTGATCAAGGCGATGGCCTTCCGGGAGCCTGCGCTCCTGCACCAGTTGCTGGGCCACCTGGCGGATTCGATCGCCGCTTACGTGCGCTACCAGATCGACTCGGGAGCCCAGGTGGTGCAGCTGTTCGACTCCTGGGCCGGTCAGCTCAGCCCGATCGATTACGACGTCTTCGCGGCTCCCTACCAGAAGCGGGTGATCGATCAGGTGAAAGCCACCCACCCCGACACTCCCTTGATTCTCTACATCTCCGGCAGTGCCGGTGTGTTGGAGCGGATGGGCCGCACCGGTGTCGACATCGTGTCGCTGGACTGGACCGTGGACATGGCCGATGGCTGTGCCCGGCTGCCCCAGCACCTCGGCGTTCAGGGCAATGTCGACCCCGGCCTGCTTTTCGGCACCCCGGAGGCGATCCGCGAGCGCATCCTCGACACCGTGCGCAAGGCCAAGGGCCGCAAACACATCCTCAACCTTGGCCATGGCATCCTGCCCGGCACTCCCGAGGAGAACGCCCGTGTGTTCTTCGAGACCGGCAAGGCCGTCCATGAGCTGCTCGGAGCGGCCGTTTGAGCACCACGGCCACCGAAGCCGGCCGTGCCATCGCCGATCCCGGCGTGCCGTCCAGGGCTCGGATCCTGATCACCGGTGCCAGCGGCTGCGTTGGTCAGTACATCACCGCAACCCTCTACCGCAACAGCGATGCGGATCTGTTGCTGCTGCTGCGCGATCCTTCCAAGCTGAAGGTCGTGGATCCCAACGATCCCAGGATCACGCTGTTGATGGGTGATCTTCGTGAGCTGGATCCCCATGCCGACGCCATCGCCAGCGCCACCCGCGTCATCCACACCGCAACCGCCTGGGGGGATCCGGAGCGGGCCCGCCAGGTGAATGTGGTGGCGGTGAAGCGGTTGCTGGAACTGGTGAATCCCGCGCGGCTGGAACAGGTGATCTACTTCTCCACCGCCAGCATCCTCGATCGACAGCTGAAACTCCTGCCGGAAGCCATGGCCTATGGCACGGAATACATCCAGACCAAGGCCCAGTGCCTCGAACAGCTGGAGGGCCATCCCCTGGCTGAGCGGATCGTGGCCGTCTTCCCCACGCTGGTGTTCGGGGGGAGGGTCACGTCCGGCGACCCCCATCCCACCAGCTATCTCACGGCGGGCCTCAAGGAGGCGATCGGCTGGTTATGGCTGGCCCGCTGGCTGCGAACCGATGCCAGCTTCCATTTCATCCATGCGGCCGACATCGCCACGGTCTGCGCCCATCTGGCCACCCACCCCCACGAGCCCAATCCCGAGCCTGGCCAAGGTGTGGTGAGACGCCTGGTGCTGGGTCAGGCACCGATCCAGATCAACGACACCGTGCGGATCCTCTGCCGCTGGCGGCGCTGCTGGTGGCCCTCGATCGGGGTGGATCTGCAGGGCTGGCTGATCGAGGCCTTGATCCGCCTGCTGCGAATCGAGGTGAATGCCTGGGATCGCTTCTCGATCCGACAGCGCCACTTCGTGCATGAGCCGGTGAGTCCGCCGGAGCGCTTCGGCAGGGTGAGCCTCGCCCCCACCCTGGAGGCGGTGCTGGAGACCGCGGCCGTTCCCCACCGCGGCCGGATGGACTGAAGCAGGCTGCAAGCACAAGAAAATGTTGCAGATCTGCCCTGCAGCTGCAACATTGCCGACCTCTGCCCCTTAGTTTTGTCTGGTTGCACGTGCTTTGATGCGCCGTCTTTTTTCACTGCTCGCTCTGTGCCTGGCGCTGGTGCTGGGGGCAGCACCAAGTTTTGCCGCTGACGTGGCCCACGGTGGCCAGATCTTCTCCGCCAACTGCGCTGCCTGCCACATGGGTGGTGGCAATGTGGTGAATGCTGAGCGCACTCTCAAGCAGGATGCCCTGGAGGCCTACCTGGCTGACTACAGCAGCGGTCACGAGGCTGCCATTGCTGCTCAAGTCACCAAGGGCAAGAACGCCATGCCGGCTTTCCTCGGCAAGCTGAGCGAAGCCGATATCGCTGATGTGGCCGCCTACGTTGAAGACATGTCATCCAAAGGCTGGGCCTGATCTGCATCTGGCTTCTTGCCATTCAAAAGCTTCATTCTGGTGTGATCAGGCAATCATTTGCCTCGATCACACCTTTTTGCTTGCCGACCAATTTGCCCCTCGATCCTCGATCCCTGATGGCCTATTGCCATTGATGTCGATCGCTGGCACCCGTTCGACCGGCCCGCCATCCTGACTTCAGCCAGGGAATCCAGGCGATGTCACGAGAGCAACTCATCCGGCTGGTTGCCGATGCCGAACGCGATCCCGCTCTTCGAGAGGAGCTGCGGGGTTGTTTTGCCGCGGGCCAGAGCTGGACTTCAGTGGTGGGCAAGGCGCGTTTGCGCGGATACGAGATCCAGGTCACGGATCTGCAGGATGCGCGTTCGGCTGATCATGCCGCCAGCTTCCTGGAAGCCAGCAGGGTCTCGGCGATCGGATCCCTGTGGGGTTCCTCACCGGTGTTGCCCAGTCAGGCCGCTCAGCTGGCGGCGCGACGGCAGGCGAGCACCGCCAGATAAAGATCTTCGGGTACCTCGCGAATGTCGTATTCGCTGGGAAGCACGCCATGCACGTGTTGATGAACGGCCATCCAGCAGTTCCTCTCTGGATCGGCTGCCGTGGCATCAAAAGCCCGCGAGGCCTCGACCAGATCCTGCACCAGTTGCGCGTCGGGGACAGGGGGAGTGGGTTCTGCCAGGTCCTGCTTGGGCGGAGGGGTTGAAGACATGGTGGTTGCGGAGACGTTGGGTTCAGAAACGATGAGTTCAGAGACGCTGGTTGCCGATGGCTGCGTTGCATACACGCTGGTTGTCGCCAGAGTGGCTTCTGACAGCGTCGGCTCGGCCACAAATGGCTCGGACCTGGAAGAGCAACCCCCACAGGATCCCCAATCCGGCCCATCATGCCCAGAGTGGCCCTTGATGTGGACGATGGGACTTCGCTCAGGACTGGTGGGCTCGCTGGTTGCGGCGGCGCTGCTGCCCCTGCTGCGGCCGGCACTCGCCCTGGCCCAGAATCAGCCCTACGCCGTCCAGGGCCTGCCTGCCTACCCGCCCTGCCCCCTGGTGGTTCCCAAGAGCCAGTCCCTGTTTCAACCCCTGCGACTCAGGCCCAGTCAGGTTGCCTCCAAGAACGCCCGCGGCTGCCTCTCGCAGGCCGATGCCATTTACGGCTCCAATGGCTGCCCGACCCGTCTGTGCCCGCGTGACAGCGGCGCCTTCCAGCTGACCCCTCCAGGATCAGGAAACCCCATAGCGCCAGCTGCCCGTTGAGGTTTCCGACCGGCAGGCCGCTTCTCAGCTGCCGCTGCCGTAGGCCACATGGCAGACGGTATTGAGCAGCTGCGCCTGGTCGACGGTGTCAGGAATCTGGCCGTTCAACAGCCCGGCCTGACAGTTGGCAGCTCCCAACAAGGTGGCGCCATCGTCCATGGAGTAGGTGAAGCTCACTCCGTAGGTGCCCACCGGATCCACGGAGCCGTAGTTGAGCTGGATGCTGGTCTGGGGCACCACGATCACCGGCGATTGTTCTTGGGAGGCCGTATTCACCAGGCTGTTGATGGCAGCTCCTGTTGCCAGCCCGGCGACCCCCCAGGCGGCTGCATTGGCTCCCCACCAGCCCCAGGTGGAGGGTTGCCAGCCATACCAGCCGTGGTTCCAGGGTCGGTTGTTCCAGTAACCGCCATTGGCCCAGTTGGAATGCCAGCCGTTGTAGGGGCGGTTATAGAAATTGTTCTCGACGTTCAGATTTCGGTTCACGTCGATGCTGTCCCAGCCCGGGCGTGCACCAGGGCCGTACATCGGGTGGTATCCCCGGTAGCCACCGCGCCAGGCGTCGCCATCTCCACGCCAGGCCTCTCCCCCGCCGCTGAAGTGGTAACCGCCCCCTCCGCCCCAGCCTCCATGGCCACCGCCGCCGCCACCTCGGGCCTGGGCACTGATCGCTGAGAGGTTGAGAACAGCCACCAGGGCCAGGACACCAGCCCTGCGGGTTCCGGCAAAACAGTGGCGTGGCAGGCAAGCCATGGCGGGAGCAAAGCGACGGGGAATCGGAGTGCGCACACTCTTGATCCATAGCTAGCCAAGGATGTGCGGATTCGATGGTCTGCCCCGCCGGTGCCACGCGGCAACGGCTCCCTCGCGGATCGGTTCTTTCGCCATTTGGCTACGGCCTGCCCAACCTGAAGGGGGAGCACCGACCGATCCGGTTCGGTGCTCCTCTCCCTGGGCTCTGTGGTCTGCCCATACGGTTTTCTCAAGCACCCGATCAGGAAGGTTTCGCCATGCATCCCACCGCTGAGCTGTTCACCGAGAAGGCCTGGGGCGCCGTCGTGGCGGCCCAGCAGCTGGCCCAGCAGAAGCGCCAGCAGCAGATGGAAACCGAGCATCTGTTCGCGGCCCTGCTGAGCCAGCAGGGACTGGCCGGCCGGATCCTTGAGAAGGCCGGCGTGGATGTGGGAACCCTCAGCCAGAAGGTGGAGGCTTTTCTGGTGTCTCAGCCCAGCCTTGGGGCTGCCCCCGAGAGTGTGTACCTGGGCAAGGCCCTGAATGTCTGCTTTGACCGTGCCGATCAGGCCAAGGCCGAATTCGGCGATCATTACATCTCGATCGAACATCTGCTGCTCGGCCTGGTGGCGGATGATCGCTGCGGCCGGCAGCTGCTCAGCCAGTGCGGCGTCAACGCCAAGACGCTGAAGGCCAGTATTGAAGCCGTGCGCGGCAGCCAGACAGTGACAGACCAGAATCCCGAAGGCACGTACGAGTCTCTGGAGAAGTACGGCCGCGATCTCACGGCCGCAGCCCGCGAGGGCAAGCTCGATCCGGTGATCGGCCGCGACGAGGAAATCCGCCGCACGATCCAGATCCTGTCGCGGCGTACCAAGAACAATCCCGTGCTGATCGGTGAACCCGGCGTCGGCAAGACCGCCATCGTCGAGGGTCTGGCCCAGCGCATCGTCAACGGTGACGTTCCCCAGGCCCTGCAGAACCGCCAGCTCGTCTCCCTCGACATGGGTGCCCTGATTGCCGGCGCCAAGTACCGCGGCGAGTTCGAGGAGCGGCTCAAGGCCGTGCTCAAGGAGGTGACCGCCTCAGAGGGCCAGATCGTGCTGTTCATCGACGAGATCCACACCGTGGTGGGAGCCGGGGCCACCGGCGGCGCCATGGATGCCAGCAATCTGCTCAAGCCGATGCTGGCCCGGGGCGAACTGCGCTGCATCGGTGCCACCACGCTGGATGAACACCGCCAGCACATTGAGAAAGACCCGGCCCTGGAGCGCCGCTTCCAGCAGGTGTTCGTGGATCAGCCCACGGTGGAGGACACGATCTCGATCCTGCGGGGCCTGAAGGAACGCTACGAAGTGCACCATGGCGTTCGCATCGCCGACAACGCCCTGGTGGCCGCCGCCGTGCTGTCGAGTCGTTACATCGCCGATCGTTTCCTGCCGGACAAGGCCATCGACCTGGTGGATGAATCCGCTGCTCGCCTCAAGATGGAGATCACCTCCAAGCCTGAGGAGATCGATGAACTCGATCGCCGCATCCTGCAGCTGGAGATGGAGAAGCTCTCGCTCGGCCGTGAATCCGATCCGGCCAGCAAGGATCGGCTGGAGCGGCTTGAAAAGGAGCTGGCGGATCTGAGTGAACAGCAGAGCGCCCTCAATGCTCAGTGGCAGGCGGAGAAGGGCTCGATCGATGAACTCGGTGCCATCAAGGAGGAGATCGAGCAGGTGCAGCTGCAGGTTGAGCAGGCCAAGCGCAACTACGACCTCAACAAGGCCGCCGAACTCGAATACGGCACCCTGGCCGAACTCAACAAGAAGCTGGCCGCCAAGGAGGCCGTGCTCAACGCCGGTGATGGGGAGAAAACGCTGCTGCGGGAGGAGGTCACCGAAGACGACATCGCTGAGGTGATCGCCAAGTGGACCGGCATTCCGGTGGCCAAGCTGGTGCAGAGCGAGATGGAGAAGCTGCTCAACCTTGAGCAGGATCTGCACACCCGTGTGATTGGCCAGCAGCAGGCCGTCACGGCCGTGGCCGATGCGATTCAGCGTTCTAGGGCCGGCCTGAGTGATCCGAACCGGCCGATCGCCAGCTTCCTGTTCCTCGGTCCCACCGGCGTCGGCAAAACGGAGCTGTCCAAGGCGCTCGCTTCGCAGCTCTTCGATTCGGAAGAGGCGATGGTGCGCATCGACATGAGCGAGTACATGGAGAAGCATGCCGTCAGCCGCCTGATCGGAGCTCCTCCGGGCTACGTGGGCTACGAAGAGGGTGGTCAGCTCACCGAAGCGGTGCGGCGCCGCCCCTATGCCGTGATCCTGTTTGACGAGGTGGAGAAGGCCCACCCGGATGTGTTCAATGTGCTGCTGCAGGTGCTCGACGACGGCCGCGTCACCGATGGTCAGGGACGCACGGTGGACTTCACCAACACCGTGTTGATTCTCACCAGCAACATCGGCAGCGCCTCGATTCTGGATCTGGCCGGCGATCCCGCCCGCCATGGAGAGATGGAGAAGCGGGTGAATGAGGCCCTGCGCAGCCACTTCCGCCCCGAGTTCCTCAACCGCCTCGATGAATCGATCATCTTCCACAGCCTCAAGGCCGAGGAGTTGCGCCAGATCGTCGATCTGCAGGTGCAGCGGTTGGCCAGGCGCCTGGAGGAGCGCAAGCTCTCGCTGCAGCTCTCCACCGAAGCCCTCGACTGGCTGGCGGCCGTGGGCTACGACCCTGTCTACGGCGCCAGGCCGCTGAAGCGGGCCATCCAGCGGGAACTGGAAACCCCGATCGCCAAGGCGATCCTGGCCGGAAGCTTTCCGGCCGGCTCCACCATCGCCGTGGAGGTGGAGGCCGAGCGGCTGAAGATCAGCCTGGCTGAAGCGGCCCGCCTGCCGGTGCTGGTGTGAGGGTGGTGTGAAGGCTGGGCCGCCCCAGTCACCGATCAGCCTCAGTCACCGATCAGGTGAAGGCTCAGCTGGCGGCGGTGGGGCACGGCCCGGTGCTCCCAGAGATAGACCGCCTGCCAGGTTCCCAGCACGAGGCGCTTCTCCTCAAACGCAAGGCTGAGGCTGGTCGCTGTGAGGCTGGTGCGGATGTGGGCTGGCATGTCGTCGGGGCCCTCATCGTCGTGGCTGTAGCGGTAGCGGCCACCTTCGCCACTGATCGGCCGCACCCCTGCCTCGGGCACCAGCGCCCGCAGGTAAGCGGCCAGATCATCCAGAACCCGAGGGTCGGCGTTCTCATTGATGGTGAGGCTGCAACTGGTGTGCAGTGTCACCAGGGTGGCGAGACCGCTGTGCAGGCCGCTGCTGGCGATCCGCAGCTGCAGCTCGGCGGTGAGATCGGTGAAGCCGTCGCCGCAGGTGGTGACGCTGAGGCGGTGCAGGCTCTGGCGGAGCACGGTTCGAATCGGGCGGTTGCGCTGCATAGCATCGGATCAGAAGCAGACGCTCCATTCCTCGATGCGCAATCCGTTTGCATGGATGCTTGGCCTTTCGGCCCTGGCGCTCCTGGCCCTGCCGGCCCAGGCGCAGCGGGTGGTGCCCAAGATCGGCTCGATCTGCCCGATGGGCTACGTCGACACCCTCAATGGCAAGTGCAGCACCCTGGGCCTGATGAACTACACCGTGCGGCCCACCAACGGTGAAGCCTGTCCGGAAGGATGGATGAACGTGGGCGGGAGCTACTGCCGCAAGAAGTGAACCAGGTCCTTCTTCTGCAAGAAATGAGCCAGACCCCCCTCCAGACCGTCGCCAGCCCTTCCGGCGGTCCATTCCCCGCCCCCGGTGCCGCTGCTGCAGACCTCACGATCCTCTACGACGGAGGCTGTCCGCTCTGCCTGCGGGAGGTGCGCTTCCTGCGCAGGCGTGACGCTGAGCATGGACGGCTCGCCTTCGTCGATGTCGCTGCGGTCGATTACGACCCCTCCAGCCATGGCGAGATCAGCTATCGCGATGCGATGGAGCGCATCCATGGCCTGACCGGCAGTGGCGAGGTGGTGCGTGATGTGGAGGTCTTCCGACGGGCCTATGCGCTGGTGGGGCTGGGCTGGCTCTATGCCCCCAGCCGCTGGCCGTTGTTGCGTGGCATCGCCGATGGCCTCTATCGCCTGTGGGCCCTCTGGCGGCTGCGGCTCACCGGCCGGCCGTCCCTTGATCAGCTCTGTTGTGAACGCGAGGGGCGCTGCTCCCTCTGACGCAGCGTGTCCGCCTGGAGGCGCGCACGCTGCATTCCTTTGCCAAGTCAGGTGGTCAGCCGCAGCCGTTGCAACAGTGCAGCAACAGGCCATCCTCAGGAGCTGGATCCATCGACGCGGGGACCCGACTCCTGAGCGCAATCGGAGGGCTCGGCCTGTTCATGCTCGGCATGTCGGTGCTGACCGAGAACCTGCGGAACCTGGCTGGAGCCCAGCTGCGTACCGCCCTGCTGCGCTTCACCCGCACTCCCCTGAGCGGGGCGGTGACCGGTGCCGTTGCCACGGCGCTGCTGCAGTCGTCCAGCGCCACCACGGTCACCACCGTGGGATTTGTCGGGGCAGGGCTGATCCGCTTCCCCGATTCGCTCGGCATCATTTTCGGGGCAAACCTGGGCAGCACTGCCCTGGGCTGGTTGGTGGCCTTGCTGGGGATCCGCTGGTCTCTGGGTCGCGCCCTGCTTCCGCTGATTCTGGTGGGCGCGCTGCTGCGCATCTTCGGCAGGGGCCGCTGGGCGGTGATCGGCTTCGCCCTGGCGGGCTTTGGCCTTCTCTTCCTGGGGCTCGACGGCATCAAGGCCGCCATGGCTGGCCAGGGATTGCTGCTCGATCCGACGCGATTCGATGGCAGCCACTGGCTCGGCCGCCTGCAGCTGGTGGCCCTGGGTCTGGTCACCACTGTGATCACCCAGAGCTCCGCCGCCGGAGTGGCCAGCACCCTGATGGCCCTCGCCGCGGGGGGACTCGATCTGGGCCAGGCCGGAGCCCTGGTGGTGGGCATGGACGTGGGCTCCTCGGTCAGTGCGGTCGTGGCGGCCCTGGGCAGCAGCATCAGCGCCCGTCGCACCGGCATGGCTCACCTCTGCTTCAACCTGCTCAGTGCTCTGGTGGGGCTGATTCTGCTCAACCCCGTGGTCTGGTTCTGGCAGGAGATCTGGCCGCAGCGCCTGGCCGCCGAGCCGGAATTTGCCCTGACCAGTTTTCACAGCGGCTTCAATCTGCTGGGGGTGGCTCTCGCCCTGCCCTTCACGGGCGCCTTCGCGCACCTGATCCGCGCCCTGGTGCCATCGGGTCCCCGTTCCTGGGCCGATGCCCTGGACCAGGCTCCCCCCGACGATGCCCACCTGGCCATTGATCAGGCACGCCGCGCGGTCGAACAGGAGCTGCGCGAGCTGCTGGAGCTGCTGCGCCGGTCTCTGGGGGGAGCCGGTCCGCCGGCAGCTGCCCAGCCGCCACCGCGGCTGCCACACCAGCTCGCCAACCTCCAGGCTGATCTTGACCGCACCGAGACCTACCTCGATCAGATCCATCTCGATCATCTGGAACGCCACAGCGGTCAGCGCCTGATCCACCTGCTGCATGGGCTCGACCACCTGCAGCGGTTGCATGAGCGCTGCGAGGAGGAACCCGATCGCCTCGCCACCCTGATCGGCTCCAGCCAGCTGGCTGAAGAACGGCAGCAGTTTGCCGCTCTGCTCGACGCTGTGGTTCTCAGGGCCGTGCAGCACGACTGGGCTGGGATCTCCAGCGCCAGTGGAGCCCTGGTGCGCACTCTGGCAAGCCAGGAGCACCACTGCCGCCACCAGGTGATGCAGGAGGTGGCCCTGGGTCATCTCGATGTGGAGGAGGGCACGCGAGAGCTCGAGGCGATGCGTTGGCTGGAACGGGTCTGCCTCCACATCGAGCGGATTGGTCACCATCTCGACCATGCTGGGCCTGTTCCCCAGGACACCGGTCGAGCCATGACATGAATGGTTTCTCCTCCCTGATCAGGCAAGGCTGATCAACCCAGGGATGCTGCGGCGTCCTCAGAGAACGCGGCCACCCTGTGGAAACATCCTTCAGTTTCGCGATCGCCATCCCGACGTCAGCCGCGAAGGGCGCGGCCAGCCTGGCAGGGGTGGATGTGCCGGTGCTCACCGGTGGCATCGGCAAGCACGACCGCCGCCCCAGGCAGGAGCTGGAGGAAGCCCTCGATTGGCTCAGCCCCCTGGAGATTCTGGTGGTGCCTGCCGATCAGGAAGGCCTCATGGCACGCAGCGGCCGCCATGCCGCCGCCGCCTGACATCCTTTGCTCCAGCCGGGGGTGGCAGCTCTAACGGGGGCGGCAGGGGCCATCCCGATCGGAGCGGAACACCACCTTCAGGCCAGGGGAACGGGTCTCCACTTCGCTCAGCAGACCTTCAAGGGCCAGCCGGGTGTTGCGGGACCCTCCTGCCATCGGCTCGCCACTCATCAACACGATTTCGAGTTCGTATCCATCGGAGCGGGGTTGCACGTCGCCGAAGAGCTGAACCTTCAGGCCCACGGGCGCCTGCACGAAGCTTCCGCCCAGGTGCGTGGCACTGCGCTCGTCCACAGTGGCCTCAAGGGCCTGAAGCACCGGCTCAAGCTGGGGGATCAACTCCCCGGCCGCACAGGCGACGACGGGCTTCAGCACCACCATCAAGCGGGCCATGGTTCGGGGCGAGGGCATCCCAATCTTGCCGGAGCGCCTTGCCCGCGGCAGGCCCAGGGAAAGACGACAGGCTGAGGCATCAATACCTATGGACGGAACTGGTGCTCAGAGCAAGACTGAAGCCATCAAGATTCGGAGGCCCAGAGATGGATGAAACTCCACCGCGTCATCAGTTCAGAGTCAACTGACATCCTGCGTCCTGCTCCAACAGTCTCAACTAAAGATCAACATCTGCACGATGGTCTGAACTGCTCTCCGAAGCGATTATTCTCTGGCTGACCCAGGAACGATCGTCTGGATTTTTGCAATTCGCTATCGCCCTTCGCATCGCGACAGGTGCCCTTGGGCTCAGCAGATGTTCGCCTGAACCATCGGCCCCAGGATCGCAAGCCAGTTGCTCTACGTCTTCTCTGCTTCTTGCATACCGCCGTCCTTCGTGATTCTGTTTGTTGTCAACGTTTCACCTTCCACATCACAGCCTTGGAGGTATTGAATTCAGAGTTAGAGTCAATACAATTTGCCCCGAAACTACGGCACCCTTGATAATCCTTCTTGATCTCCTTGCGGGATGATTCGATTGCCGTGATCGGACTTTTGCCAGGCCGACGGCCTGATCCATTGACAATCCAGGCAAGCAGCAGAGATTCGGCTCACGATCGGCGCCGAACCTTTAAGGCTGCTCAATGAGGTCCGGCGCTTCTAGTGCCGGACCTTCTGCGTGGCAAGGTTGCAATCAGACTTCGCATCAATCAATGCCAGTGCGGAACCATGACGTGAATGAGTTGATGAAACCTTGGTAGAAGAAGTCACCATCAGGGTTTCCGCCGTCGCAATCCCAAGATCTGTGACTGGCTGAATTGGTTGGCAAAGCCATGCAACAGCTGGATGGGGTTCCCCCCGGAGTGACCTTGCAATGTTTCCAACCTTTCCAAGGGTCGTTGCAGGCGCTCATCGGTCGGATGCAGATCTTTATGAGTCAACAGCAGAACCATGCCGCTTCATCACTCAACTCTTTCCGGGGAATGGCGCGCCATGGGATCACTGTAGCCAAGGAGCCCTAAGGTGCTGAAATCTCAGAGAAGACGACCTCCCGGGGGACGGACTGCTTCATGAGGAACCATCAGGCCCCTGAGAAAGGTTTGACTGAAATCAACCCTTCGGGAAAAGCGACAGCCGGCATAGGTGCCGCCAGCTTCCCTGTCCACCCACATCACCATAACTGCGGTGGGGATCACACTGTTGGTGCTGGGATGGGAAATCAACAGTGATCCCTTCTGACTGGCATTCACTCTTTCGCCAGGAGGAAATAGCAGGCAGCATCCCGACCAGCTGATATCCCAGAGTCTGCCGTGGTGTTGCAGGTCATTCACGGTGAAGATGGCACCGATCCAGATCGTGATGGCCGGCAGAAGAAATCTCTCTTCCCGCCTTGGCTGCTCGACCATAGATGTGGCTGTGATCCGACGGTATTCAGCCAGAGCTTCCCACATTTCAGCAGGCAGCGCCCCCCAGCGGTTCTGGGAGTCTGCGATGCCTGCTGCAAACGGCTCCGGCAAAACATCAGCCCCCTGCCAGGCGCTCGCTCTACGGGCGTCGTCGCTGTTCGCCGTACTACACACCGTCCGGGGGCGGTGGGCCAGGGCTGGACCAGAGCGCAGGAGTCCTCCCTCAGGAAAATCCGTTGCTGAAACTCAGCGGTAATTCCCCTACGGTTTTCACGAGTCAAGCTTCCACCATGCAGACGATCGACTGGTTGTGGCTGATACATCCCGTGCTGGCTGTGGTGGTGGTCTATCCACTGCTCGGCATCGTGCTCCGTCTGGCTCAGCAGACCCGCCAGCGGCGCCTCAAGCAGGCCAAGACCCCTCCCACCAGTGGCCGAGACCATGCCGATCTGGGCCGTTGGCTGGCCACAACGGTGGTGGCAATCGAGCTGGTGGCTCTCAGCGTGGTGATCGCGACAAAGCATCCCCTCTCCGCCTTCGAAGGCGGCGCAGGACGCCTGGTCATGCTCGTGCTGGTGCTGCTCGGTACAACTGCTGCCCTCGTGCTGCTCTGGCGGGCCAAGGCCGCTCCCTACAGGGCCACGTTTGCCCTGTTGTGCTGGATCGGCGTCATCGGCCTGGGTATGCAGCCTGAGGTCTGGCGACTCAGCGACAATCCACTTGACCCGGCCTTCTGGCAATCCCACTTCTGGGGAGGGGTCGGACTCACCGGCCTGCTGCTCTTCGGTGTCGCGGCACGCCCCGAGATTCTTCGCAGCCTCCGCTGGCGTCGCCTTCACCTGACTGCCAGTGCCCTGGCGGGTCTGCTGCTTCTTGCCCAGGGCATCAGTGGGCCGCGCGATCTGCTGGAAATCCCCCTGAACTGGCAGAAACCCGCCATTGCGACCTGCGACTTTGTTCGTCAGGTCTGCCCGCCGCTCCAGCCGCCAGCGGGTTGATGCGTCTTCCCTGGGCTGTGGCGCTGCTCACCGTTCTGGCAGCGCGTTATCTGATCTGGCGTTGCGGCAGCACGCTCAACCTCAGTTCACCCCTGTCAACTGGCCTGAGCCTTCTGCTGCTGGCGGCTGAGTTGCTGCTGCTGGCCACCACCTTCCTGCAGCTCTGGTTCACCCTGATACCCCCTCCTCCTGTGACGGCCACTGTGGCCGCCGCCGCCGCCCGGCTGGAAGGCCGGATGACCCAGCATGCCCTTGCTTCTGCGGCTGACCGTCGGGACACCCCTGTCGCTGTTCCATGCATCCAGACAGCGAGGCAAACTGAGAGCGACCCACCGTCCGTACTGCATCTTTGCGATGAGGAGTCGGCGGTTGCTTCCCTCTCGGCAAACCCTCTGCTCAGGGTCGATGTGTTCGTCCCCACCTATGGCGAGCCGCTTGGCCTGGTGGAACGCTGCCTGCGCGGTTGTCTGGCGATGGACTATCCCATCAAGACCGTTTGGTTGCTCGATGACGCTGCCTGCCCTGAGCTGGAGCTGCTCTGCCGCCGGCTGGGATGCCTCTACCTGAGTCGTGGGGAACGGCTCCATGCCAAGGCCGGCAACCTGAACCATGCCCTTCTGCACAGCAGTGGTGACCTCGTGGCTGTCTTCGATGCCGACGTGGTTCCACTGAATGGATTCCTTCGGCGCACCGTAGGGCTGTTCGATGACTCCAGCGTTGGGTTTGTGCAGACCCCGCAGAGTTACATGAATGCTGATCCCGTGGTACGCAATGCGTCCATGGAGCGATGGCTGCTGCCTGACGAGGAAACTTTCTATCGCTGGATCGAACCCACTCGGCAGGCCCTCGGTGCCGTGGTCTGTGCCGGCACATCCTTCGTGATGCGCCGCAGCGCCCTTGAGCAGGTGGGCGGCTTCGTTACCGCCACATCTTCGGAAGATCTGGCCACGGGAATCCAGATTGCAGCCGCCGGATACCGCAACATTTTCGTGGCCGAAAAGCTCAGCGCCGGCCTGGCTCCGCTCACCGCAGCCGCCATGACTCGCCAGCGCTGCCGCTGGGCCAGCGGCACGTTGCAGATCCTGCGCACCGGAGCCAGCCCCTTCCGCATCCGTGGCCTGACCCCACTGCAGCGCCTGGCCTATCTCGAGGGGATCCTGCACTGGTTCAATGTGCTGCCTCAGCTGCTGCTGTTGCTGTTTCCGCTGAGCCTTGGCTTGCTCGGGGTGGCACCAATCCGTCTCACTGCCGCCGGCCTGTTCAGTGAAGCGCTGCCTTTCTTTCTGGCGCAAATGCTTCTCAGCCGCTGGTTGAGTGGCCATGCGCGCACGGCCCTGTTGCCTGAGCTGTACCGCTGGTTGTTTGTCGTCCCTCTGGCTGGCGCGGTGCTGTCCACCCTGTTCGGGCGCCCCCTTCGCTTTCATGTGACGCCCAAGCAGCGTCCCTGGGGCCGCCGGCTTGGACCGTCACGACAACTGCTGCTCCCCTTGTTGTTTTTGCTCAGCCTCCAGCTGATCGCTTTGGTGCATCTGTTGAACGGGCCCCTCACCGGCCCAGAGCTCGCGGCTCTGGATCCGCTTCCGCCCGCCACCAGGGTTGTGACCATGGTCTGGGCCTGCACGAACCTGCTGCTCCTGCTGCTGGCGGTGCGCTGCTGCTGGGATCGCAGCGCCGACAGCGATCTCCCCTGGTTCCGGCTCGAGCCGAAGCCGCTGATCCGGTTGACCCCGATCCAGGAGGGGGCTCCGCTGCCACCGCTGAGCCTGAGCGTGATGGCGATCAGTGAAGAGGGGATCGAGTTGGAGGCCCCTGCTCAGTCATCGCCGGCTGCAGAATCCTGTATCACGTCGTCAGACGTTGTCTGGACCGTGGAGGGCTTGCCCGGTCTGGACTCAGTGCCCCTGGAGCTTCTGGAGTCGCCGCTGCTCATCTCCTCGCTGGGCGACCGGCGGCGGGATGGCTGGCGCCTGGCGGGGCGCTGGGGAGCACTGTCGCCGCAGCAGCGTGACCAGCTGCAGACGCTTCTGTACCGCCGTGATCGGCTCTGGCCGCAGCGCACGGCGCCCTTCGAGCTGCTGGCCCTGCCGGCGGTGCTGCGGTTGCTGCTGCGCCCCTGCGGGCCCGACACCTGGTTTCAGCGCAGCCTGATCCCCCAGCGGAGCTGGGCTGAAGACTTGCCAGGCACGGCAAGGGATCGCAGAGTTTCCTGACGTTCGCCTGACCCCCATGCCCGCCGTTCCCCTTGAGACCAGGCCCTCTCCGTTGCTGCTCTGTCGCCGTGCTGGCGAGCGGTTCCACAGCAGCTTCGACTGGCTGGAGAGCTGGCACACGTTTTCGTTCTCGCATCACTTTGATCCCGCCTGGATTGGCTTTGGCCCACTGAAGGTGATCAACGACGACACCATCGCCGCCGGCCGGGGCTTCGGCATGCATCCCCATCGCGACATGGAGATCATCACCGTGATGGTGCAGGGGGAGTTGCATCACCGCGACTCGATGGGCCATGCCGAGATCCTGCGGGCTGGCGAAGTCCAGCGGATGAGTGCCGGCACCGGTGTGGTCCACAGCGAGATCAATGGCGGCTCCACGCCCTGCCGGCTCTTGCAGATCTGGATCGAGCCCAGCCGCCGCGGCATTCCGCCCGCCTACGAGCAGAAGCCCTTCGCCATCGGCGCTGGTTGGACCCTCCTGCTCGATCCGGAAGGATCTGGCGGTGCCATGGCGATCGAGCGCCCCGTACGGCTCTGGCGGGCCAGGCCCCAGCCGGGCGATCGTCTGGCCAACCCGCTCGAGCCCGGCACCCAGGGATGGATCCAGATGATCGAGGGGAGTCTCGAGATTGCCGAGGCTGGCGCTCCTTTGCTGGCGGGTGACGGTCTCGGCTTTGACGCCGCCTCGATCGGGGCCTTCCGTGCGGGGAGGGAGCCCGCCGACGTGCTGCTCTTCGAGCTGCGTTGATCACCCAGCCCGGGCCCATGGCAGGGTGAGGACCCCCTCCGGCAGTGCTGTCTGTCGGTTGCCAGGTCGTCTCCGGTGTCTGTTCCGTCCCACGCGATCCATCCGGTGCAGGCCACGCGTCTGCGGGGGGCCGCCGTTCTGGCCGATCCGCTGCTCAACAAGGACACGGCCTTCACCAGACAGGAGCGACGGGAGCTCGGCCTCGAGGCGCTGCTCCCCTGGCAGGAGGAATCACTGGAGCTGCAGGCCGAGCGTGCCTGGCGGATCTTCGAGGCTTTCGACGACGACCTGCAGAAATTCGCCTTTGCGGCTCAGCTTCGCCAGAGCAATCTGGTGCTGTTCTACCGCTTCCTCAGCGATCACATCGAGGCGGTGCTGCCCGTGGTCTACACCCCCACCGTGGGGCGCGCCATCCAGCGTTTCGGCCACCGCTATCGCAGTCCCAGTCAGGGGGTCTATCTGCTGCCGTCCCAGCAGGACCGACTTGAGACCTTGCTGCAACAGGCTGCGGCGGGCCGACCCGTGAATCTGGTGCTGGTGACCGATTCGGAGGGGATCCTTGGTATCGGGGATCAGGGGGTGGGGGGCATCGAGATCTGCCTGGGCAAGCTGGCCGTCTACACCCTCTGCGCCGGTCTCCATCCGGCCCAGATGTTGCCGGTGGTGCTGGATGTGGGGACTGACCGCCAGGAGCTGCTGGATGACCCCCTCTATCCGGGGCTGCGCCAGCCGCGGCTGCGGGGCGAGGCCTACGACCGATTCATCGAGCGCTTCATCGGCGCGGTGGAGCGTACCTTCCCGGGTTGCCTGCTGCACTGGGAAGACTTCGGCACGCACCAGGCGCGCCACAACCTGGCGCTGTACCGGCAACGGATTCCCAGCTTCAACGACGACATCCAGGGCACCAGTGGGGTGGCCGCAGCGGCGATCCTGGCGGCCTGCCGCGGTCAGGGGCGGCAGCTGAGCGGGCAAAGGATTGTGGTGTTCGGCGCTGGCACCGCCGGTTGCGGGATCGCCGATCGGCTGGTGCGGTTACTGCGGGCCGAGGGGATGGGGGAGGCGGAGGCCAGGGCCCACATCTGGGCGATTGATCGCGACGGCCTGCTGCTGGACGGTGACGCGGGTGAGGCCGCTGCGGCCTTCGGTCGTCCCCGTCAGGAGGCCGGCAGCTTCCGCCGTGATGCCTCAGGCCGGATTGGCCTGCTGGCGGTGGTGGAAGCGGTGCGGCCCAGCGTGTTGATCGGCACCTCGACGGTGGCCGGGGCCTTCACCCGGGAGGTGGTGGAGACGATGCTGGGTGGCCTTGACGGCGATGGTTCAACCCGAGGGACCAGCTTGCCGGGGTCCGTGGTGCCCCGTCCGGTGATTCTTCCCCTCTCCAACCCCACCACCCTGGCTGAGGCCACTCCGGCCGACCTGCTGGCCTGGAGCCATGGGCGGGCCCTGGTGGCCACGGGTAGCCCCTTTGATCCCGTGGTTGTCGAAGGTCAGAGTCGACGGATCGGGCAATGCAACAACTGCTTCCTCTATCCGGGCCTGGGTTTTGCGGCAGTGGCCGTGGGAGCGCGCCAGGTGAGTGAGGCGATGATCGAATCCGCAACCCTGGCCCTGGCGGAGAGGATCCCGGCGACCAAGGATCCGGACGCTCCGCTGATGCCGTCGCTTTCAGAGGTGCAGTCGATTTCCGCCACGGTGGCCGAAGCCGTGGCCATCACAGCCATGGCCGAGGGCCTGGCCCGACATGCCACCACGGAAGCGGAGGCCCTGGCCTGCCTGGAGGCGGCGCGCTGGAGCGCAGACTATGGCCCGGTGCAAGCCATCTGAGCCCGTCCCCCCGTCCCCCGCACTGACCCCACCCCACATGCAGGATCCCCCAAGTGGCTATCAGAGCCTGGCCTGGGCCGGACTGATCGCCAACATCCTGGCGATCCCCCTAGGCATCGCGGTGATTCTGTTGGATCCTGACCTGAAGGTCGCCAATCTGGTGGTGATCAGCAGCGCTGTCCTGCCCACGATCGTCGTGGGTCTTGTGGCCTGTATCGCGCTGCTGCGCTGGCGACGCTGGGGTCAGATTCTGGCGATCGTCGCCCTGTCCATGAGTCTGGCGACCAGCCTCTCCTATGGGATCGTGCGACTGGCTCTGGTGGCCTCTGGCCGACCGGTTCTGGCCCTGTTGCTTCCTCTGTTGTGGATCACCAACGTGGCGCTGCTGGTCTACTGGTGCCGGCCGGTGCATCGCCATTACCTGGGCTGAGTTCTGTAGCAACCGCTGCAAGGAGAGGGAGGGGTCTCGGGATTGGATGTCATCCATCCGCCTCTCGTCCTTCACCATGCCCAGCCCCCAGCGCTTCGCCGTTGCACAGCAGATTCAGCAACGACAGCCGGTGGCCACCGCTCCGGTCCAGAGCCTTGAAGAGCTCTGGTGCAGTGACGTGTTCACGCTCGCCAAAATGAAGGCGGCGATGCCGAAGGAGATTTTCAAGTCGGTGCAGCGCACCATCAAGGACGGCAGCAAGCTCGATGTGTCGGTGGCCAATGTGGTGGCCCAGGCCATGAAGGAATGGGCTACGGCAAGGGGAGCCCTTTATTACTCCCATGTTTTCTATCCCCTCACCAACTCCACAGCCGAAAAACATGATGGTTTCATCTCTCCCCAGGGAGATGGCAGCGCCATCACGGAATTCACCGGCAAGTTGCTGGTGCAGGGCGAGCCGGATGGTTCTTCGTTCCCCAATGGCGGCATCCGCTCCACCTTCGAGGCCCGCGGCTACACCGCCTGGGACATCACCAGTCCGGCCTATCTGATGGAGACGCCCAATGGCGTCACCCTCTGCATCCCCACCGTCTTCGTCTCCTGGACGGGCGAGGCCCTCGACAAGAAGACCCCTCTGCTCCGCTCCAATGCCGCTGTCAATGCCCAGGCCCAGCGGCTGCTGGGTCTCCTGGGCGAAACCGACATCGCTCAGGTGAACTCCAGCTGTGGCGCGGAGCAGGAGTATTTCCTGATCGATAATGCCTATCTGCCTCTGCGCCCCGACCTCCTGCTGGCAGGTCGCACCCTGTTCGGCAAGTCGTCTGCCAAGGGCCAGCAGTTCGATGACCACTACTTCGGCGCGATCCCCGAACGGGTGCAGGTGTTCATGCAGGACGTGGAGCGTCAGCTCTACAAGCTCGGCATTCCCGCCAAGACCCGCCATAACGAGGTGGCTCCCTCCCAGTTCGAGATTGCTCCTTATTTTGAGGCGGCCAATGTAGCCACCGACCACCAGCAGCTGACCATGACCGTGCTGCGCAACACGGCCAAGAAGCACGGCATGGTGTGCCTGCTGCATGAAAAGCCATTTGCCGGCATCAACGGCTCCGGCAAACATGTCAACTGGTCGATCGGTAACGCAACCCAGGGCAACCTCCTCGATCCCGGCAACACGCCTCACGAGAATCTGCAGTTCCTGCTGTTCTGCGGTGCGGTGATCCGAGGTGTCCATCTCTATGGTCCACTGTTGCGGGCGGTGATCGCCACGGCCAGCAACGACCACCGTCTTGGGGCCAACGAAGCACCCCCGGCGATCATTTCGGTCTATCTGGGGAGTCAGCTTGAGGATGTGTTCAACCAGATCCGTGAGGGACGCCTGAGTAGTTCCTCCATCGGCGGAATGATGGATTTCGGTGTGGCGACCCTTCCCGAATTCCCCAAGGATGCCGGCGACCGCAACCGCACGTCTCCCTTTGCCTTCACCGGTAATCGCTTCGAATTCCGTGCCGTGGGCTCGGGCCAGTCTGTGGCTGGACCGCTGGTGTCTCTGAACACGATTCTGGCCGATTCACTGGCCTGGGTGTCCGATCAGCTTGAAGCCAAGCTGTCCAGTGGAACCTCCGTGGAAGAAGCCAGTCTGGTTGTGCTCAAAGAGGTCATGGAGAAGCACGGCAACGTGGTCTTCGGTGGCGATGGCTATTCCGATGCCTGGCATCGCATGGCTGTGGAAGAGCGTGGTCTTGAGAATCTTCGTACCACAGCGGATGCCCTGCCGGTGTTGCAACGTGCTTCCACTCGTGAACTGTTTGAGCACACCGGTGTGCTGACACCGGTCGAACTGGAGAGCCGATTCGAGGTCTACGCAGAGCAATATATTCTTGCGATTGAAGTGGAAGCCAAGCTGGCCGTGCAGATTGCCCGGTCTCAGATTTACCCTGCCGCCATGCGCTATCTGGGTGAATTGGCTGGCTCGCTGCAGTTGCAGACCGCCATGGGCCTGCAGGTGTCTCCCGAAACCCAGAATGCGGTTGCCTCCCTCAGCCAGACCTTGATGGAAGTCAGTGGCTCCCTCCAGACGGCGATTGATCAGCCCCCCCACGGCACCGAGGCCCACATGCGGCACTGTGCTGAAACACTGCTTCCCTTGATGTCAGACCTGCGCACTGCAGTGGATGGGCTGGAAGCCCTGGTGGACGACAATCTCTGGCCCCTGCCTTCCTACCAGGAGATGCTGTTCGTGCGTTGAGTCTGACCTGATTCAGCCCCTACTCACATCGGGTTGTTCTTGGCCCCGAAGGCTCGCCCTTCGGGGCTTTCTGCCGAAGCAGCGCTGGCGCCCTGGAGCGTGAGCTTCTGAAGATGTCGTAAAGGTGACAGTCAGCAGCTGTCACAGGAGCGATGATCCTTGATGGTCTCTGAGTTGCTTGCCGATGTCTGCATCGATGTCGCCTGCCAGCGCTTCCCGTTCTCCCTCCTTGCGCAGCAGCACGTCCAGCTCGTCTCCACCGCGCCCTTTCGAGCGAGGTGGCGGCTTCAATGCCGTTGGTCCACGCCTGTATCGGTTGGTCGACCTGCAGGGCATGCCTCACCCGGTTCTGGATGATCTCTATGACTCGCTCGAGTCAGCCTGGAGTGAAGCGATCAGTTGGTGGCAGGAAATGGGTGGTGCCGTGGGCGGTCCGGTCGGAATTGGGGTTGAAGTGAGTACAACCAATGGAGATTGGCGAACACTCAGATACCCAGGCTGTTGAATCAATAACGATCGATGGAATAGATCCGCAGGGTTCCTGATCCAACGGCTGATGGTATTGGGTTGGGTCCAGCTGGAATGGCTTCCACCTGGAACATGTACGTATCTGCCTGGGCAGGGTTATGCCATGGCTTGATCATCACTGTGATCGTGTTTCCGGGCGGTATCGGCTCTGGGAAGCTCAGCTTGAAGCGGCGGAGACTTGGGTCAAAGCTGGCTTCAACCGGGACTGGAGCTCCACCCTGACGGGGTTGCCCTAGAAAGGCTCGGGTTCTCTCCGGGCTGAAGGGGAATTGCCAGTCTGCACCGCGAGTCTGCTGAATGGTGAGACCGCCGAGTGATGCACCAGCATCCTCGGCAAGGGTGAGGGTGAAGTAGTACTCAGCCCAACGCTCGAAGACATTGGTGTAATAACTACTCAGATCTACTTTCCAGGGGGCTCTGAGGAACACCGTGCTGCCGCGTAGCTCGACAGCTCCACTTCTCAGGGGTTGGAAGACTGCTGCGCAAGCCAGACAGGACAACAGCACCAATCCAACCCGGGTCCTTTTCCAAGGATTCAGCCTTGTGATGTCGAAGCTGGAGGTCATGGCGCGCCTTGACTGGTTGCTTGGCTGGACTCAGCGAGCGCTGCCAACGTTCCCGGTGCTGACTCTGGAAGCGGCGGAAGAACTGGTGGTGGTAGAAGTCGAGTCAGATGGGGGGTGGGGTCGAGTGCCTCAACCGCAACATCGCCACGGCGTCGCAGTTCAAAATGAAGATGGGGACCGGTGGCCTGCCCACTCATGCCGACGCGGCCAATCGGCTGGCCAGCCTGGACAGCATCGCCTGGTTGGAGATCCGTGGATTCCAGGTGGGCGTAGAGCGTCTCAAGTTGGCTGGTGTGAGCCAGCACCACGGTGAGGCCATACCCACCAACGGATTCAACCAGAACAACGGTCCCTGCAAGGCTGGCTCGCACACCAGTTCCAGCGGGTGCGGCGAGGTCGAGGCCCGTATGCATTCTCCAGGCTCCGCGGGCTTCGGAAAAGCGCCAACCCCAGGGATCCACCTGCTGGGTCGCTCCAGCCAGGGGGTCCAGCAGTGGAGGAATGGATTGCACACCTGAAACCGCGTTGCTGTGGTCCGCAGCGCGATCGTCCAACGAGCCAGCAGATGGCAGAACATCGGCCACCGCCAGACGCGTGGGAATGGTCGCTGGTCTGGGGGGAATTCCCGGCGCTGCGGTTTCGTCCCATGACGCCCAGGCTGGGGCTCCCCCTAGAACAACAAGCAGCAGGGCCAGAGAGCCTGAAGCGGCCATCACATTACCCGTTCAAGCGGAACGACCAGAACAGCCACACGGTGAACTGAAGCCGCGCCACCGTCCAGTGGCAGGGACAGCTTCAGCGACTGGCTGTCAGGAATGGACGCGGATCCTGATCCCGGCGATGGCGCTGTGAGAGGGCTGGTGGTTGATCGTCGGGGCTGCGTGGATCGAGCTTTGCTGTGTCCTCAAGGGCCTGGCGCAGCAGCCGGGCTGAATGAAGCGGCATATCGCGCGGAACGCAGATGTGATCCCGCAGGTCACGCAGCCGGACGGCACTGCCTGGAGGTGGAATGCATGCCGTCCCCTGGATCAGGCGGGTTAGGGCAGCACGCAGGGCCTGATCAAAGCCGCTGTTGGAGGGTTGGCGCGCCACCAGCACAGTCCGATGCCGCAGAACCCTGGCGAGGGCTACGGCCGCAGCATCCGGCGGCACGGGTGCAGACGTTTCGGGGTCGGGCTCACAAATGGGCCATGGACCTCGATCGACTCGACTGGCGATGGCCTGCTGTTCAGCCGTGCCACTGGGATAACAGCCACCCATCTGAGGCGGCAGATCGTGGGCGTGGGTATGGATGTCGCTCTGGGTCCCGAGATACGTGGGGCGTCGCTCAAGGGCCTGGAACCAGCGATCGATGGCTGGATGCTCCTGACGCAAGGCATAAGCCTTGTAGTAAAGGAGGCTAGCCGCCATCCGCTCGAGATAAGGCACGAAAACCAGGTCAGCCGTACTGAAGTCACTCAGCAGGAAGGGGCCAGGAGTGTGCTGCAGCTCTGCTTCCATGCACTGGGCAGCACGGCGAAACGCATCACGGCGGTGACTGTCGTCGTCGATGGAACGGCTCGGTGTGCAGAGCCACTGACACCAGGATCGAAAGATCTGGCGTTCCAGGCGCCGCAGGGGCAGCACAGTGGGATCGTTCATGCCTGGACCGAGTGGAGCAAAACTTGTTTCCAGAGCCTCCAGGATGCGATCGCTCTCGGTAACCAGATGTCCATCGATCTCCAGAGCGGGCAACATCCCCGAGGCAACCCGTTGGCGGTACCAGGACTCCTTCTCGCCGTAGCAGAACATCGTGACCTTGCGGATGCGATAGGGAACCCGCCGCTCCTCCAGCCACAGCCAGACCTTTTGACAATACGGACACCAGGCGTGGTGGTCGCGGTACAGGGTGACCCGAACGGAAGTCTCGGGTTGTCCGAACAGCCTCAAGGTCGCCTGGGAATTGGTCAGACCTTCAACAGGATCGTCCAGTGAAGCTGCAAGCGTCTCGAGGCTGAGCCAGTCAAGTGGCAAGCAGGCCTCGAATGGGATTGGCGAAAGTTCGGAAGGCATGACAACAATCATGGAGTATCGAGCCTCTACTCGTGACGCTCACAAAACCAGCCACATAATAAAAACACCCCTCAGCCCAGAAGGACTAAGGAGCGAACTGATCAATAAAGGAATTTTCAGTAAGCAATCAGACCAGTGAGCTTCAGATCAGTGAGCTTCAGATCAGTGAGCTTCAGATCAGAGTGACATCTCCGGATTCACCGGTCCGGATGCGAATAGCATTTTCGACGTTGGTAATAATGATCTTGCCGTCGCCAATCTCACCGGTCTGGGCGTTCTTGAGCAGAGCCTCCACGACCTTGTCACAGCTTTCGTCAGTCACCACCAAGGTCAGGAGAGTCTTGGAGAGAAGACGTGCTTCCACCTTCACACCGCGATACACCTCTGTGTGCCCCATCTGTTTGCCGAAGCCTTGGACGGTGGTCACGGTCATCCCATTGATGCCCAGTTCCACCAGTGCGTCCTTGACGGGATCGAGCTTTTCGGGACGGATGATGGCCTGAATCTGTTTCAAGGCTTTGGCAAGTGGCTGGATCTCCACTTTGTCAGGGTCCGCCCGGAGGTGTGTAGCAAATGTTGCCAGATGCAACGGCAGATGCGACGAATCGCTGACACAGCTGCCGCTTGCATGGGAATCAGCCAGACGGTGTGGATTGAGGAATGACAGGCCCCTGGAGGCACGGATTGGCGATTTGGTAGCGACGGACACTTAGCAAAGGTGCCTTAACGAGCACTTTTGGACCTCAGGGAAGGGCTTCATGGCCTTCCACTCCCGTGCAGCCTCTGCTTTTTTTTGAGTCATCACGCTCCATGACAGTTGCTCCGCGCGCCCCCAGACGCACCGCCTCGAGGCGTCTGCAGGAGGCCAGTCTCATTGAGGCTCCGTCGCTGATTGTTCGCAGCATTCGGGGTCTCTCATCCCAACGCTCCCTCACCTGGCTGGCCTGCGTGCCACTGGCCTTGCTTGGTTTGGGCGTTTTCAACCTGTCGGCCCACGCGGCTGAGCTCCCTGAGCTCACGCCAGCGTTCCTGGCCAACAACATGTTCATCTTTGTCTGCGCGATCCTCGTCGTTTTCATGAACGCCGGTTTCGCCATGGTGGAGGCGGGAATGTGCCGGCAAAAAAATGCTGTCAACATTCTGCTGAAGAACCTGATTGTGTTTGCTCTTGCGGCAAGCGCCTATTGGTTGATTGGCTTTTCGCTGATGTACGGCGATGCGCTGGTTGATGGTTGGCTGTACTTCAACGGGCTTTTCTTTGATCCCGAAGTAACTGCTGAAATGGTCACCGAAGGCAGCCTTGTTCCTTCTGTTGACTTCTTCTTCCAGGTTGCATTTGCTGCTACGGCGGCCACAATCGTTTCCGGACTTGTTGCTGAAAGGATCAAGTTTGGCGAGTTTGTTGTTTTCTCGCTGATTTTGGTTGGATTTCTCTATCCCATTGCCGGCGCTTGGCAATGGAATGGTGGATGGCTTTCCAGTCTCGGTGGCGAAGCCGGTGGTTTCATTGATTTTGCTGGATCCTCGATCGTTCACTCCTTCGGAGCCTGGGCTGGCCTGGTCGGTGCAATCCTGCTTGGTCCCAGGATCGGTAAATTCGTGGGCGGCAAGCCGATGGCTTTGCCTGGTCACAGCATGGCCATTGCGACTCTCGGTTGCCTGATCCTCTGGATCGGTTGGTATGGATTCAACCCTGGATCCCAACTCGCCATGGATCAGGCTGTTCCTTACATCGCCGTGACCACCACCTTGGGTGCTGCTGGTGGTGCGATCTCCGGAACTGTCATCTCCCAGATTCGAGGTGGAAAGCCCGACCTCACCATGACCATCAATGGCATCCTTGCCGGTCTGGTCAGTGTCACTGCGGGATGTGACGGCATTTCGATGGCTGGTGCCTGGGTCATGGGTTTCATCGGTGGCGGCCTCGTGGTCTTCTCGGTTGCCTTCATCGACAGCCTGAAGATTGATGATCCGGTTGGTGCCTTCTCCGTGCACGGCACCTGTGGAATCTGGGGAACCCTTGCAGTTGGGCTGTTCAATCAGGAGAAAGGCCTGTTCTACGGCCATGGCTTCACCCAATTCGGCTATCAGATCGTCGGCGTCCTTGCCTATGGCATTTTCGCTGTGATCACCTCTTTGATCGTTTGGTCGATCATTGGTGCCATGTTTGGAGGCATTCGGGTGTCAGAGTCTGAAGAAATCGAAGGTCTCGACATTAGCGAGCATGGCATGGAAGCTTATCCCGACTTTGCATCTTCTGCAAAGTGAACTTTAAATTCCGATAATCCTCATTAGGGTTTCAGAATTTTGTTGATTCAATCACCGCTCCTGGGCTTGCTCTCCGGATCGGTGATTTTTTTGTCGACAGGGGAGGCCCTTAAAGGTTAGGAGTTTCTTTGAATCAGGAGATAAGACACATGTTTCTTGATTCTCTTTTGTTGGGGGCCTTCTTCTCGCATTTTTGATGACATGCGCAACAAAGCATCAGCGATATGGTCTTTCCTATTTAGTTAGCCATCAACCATCAACCATCATCGTCTTCTAGCAGAAGCTGCTGAAAAGCGGCATACAGTTCTTGATTCTGACTCTTCAGTTCGGCTTCATGTCGTCCGGCTTTTTCGGTTGTTTTGCCTCGCTGCTTCCCCTGCCGCCCTTGCCGTTGTTGGCCGCTGGACCGGACTCGCCGATTGTCATCCAGAGCGTCTGCCTTCACGGGCTCAGGGTTGCTGGATGTCTTCACCTCCATCTGACGTAACCGATCCATGAGATGGGGCGGCACTGTCCCGTCGGGACTGACCCGCATCAGCTGGCGAAACAGTTCGGCCGGGTCCTCTTCGGTTTCAACTTGATGGCGTCGCTCACTGGTCGTATGGCCAGGCGCTGGCTTGGGCTGAGGCAAAGGCAGCGGCTGTGGTAAGGCTCGTCCCAGCTGCTTCAATCGTTCCAGGCTATGGGCATCAAAGCTCATGATGGTCAGCATCCCAGGGTGTCGCGGGTGTTGCGACCAGTGATTGGGTTGGTGCCGCTGGCTGAGGCACAGAGAGTCTTGAGCGCATCGGCGCGCAATGGAACATTGGTGAAGTCGGCACCATCGATGGCCACACTCTGAAAGCGGGTGTTGAAGGCAAAGGCATCTTCAAGCACCGCATCGCGAAGGTCGGTTCCATTGAAGACCGCCGAATCCAGAGTGGCTTCGCGCAGATCCGCTCCTCTCAGGCTTGCGTCCTGCAGCTTTGCGCCGAACAGGCTGGCGCCGCGGAGATCGGCTCCAGTGAAATCGGCATCGCGCAGGTTGGTGAGGTTGAAGGTGACACCACGCAGATCCGCTTCCCGGAAATCCGCCCCGATCAGCACCTGCTTGGCATAGTCCATCGCTGCTGGAGCAGGTGCTGCCCAACTCAGAACACCCAGCAGCATCACGATGGCGCTCAGGCATCCAGCCAGCAAGCGGCCCAGACGTTCCAGTTTGAGCCCTGCGGAGTGGCATGGCACCAGGTCCAGCAGGCTCGGAGAGGCTCCTTGGGAGGCCCTGGCCATAGCGAATCGACGGGTGGTCCAACCCTAGGAAAAGTTTGGGACGGTCTTCCTGCCGCGATGACACCGCTGGGGAACTCTGCTCAAGTCACCCCATGCTCTGGATCGATGGGACTCCACCGACGATGCAAAGCCTCCACCCGGGAGCGGGGTCAGGGGGCAGAGGACTGGGCGGCGTTGCTGCTGCAGCGACATGGCTGGACCGTTCTTGCCCGCAACTGGTGGTGCCGCTGGGGTGAGTTGGACCTGGTGTTGGCAAAGCCTAGGCGGTTGCTGCTGGTTGAGGTGAAAGCGCGGCGGCGTTCAGGCCGTGATGGAGGCGGTGTAGCGGCCTTCGGCGTGATCAAGCGGAGGCGTCTGGCCCGGGCATGGGCGTGCTGGCTGGCAGCCCATCCCCATCTGGGAGATCGGCCGGTGGAGGTGGTGCTGGCCCTGGTACCGCTGCCGGTGGGGCTGGATGCGGTGCGCTGGTTGCGGATTGAGGCTGGTCTGGGTTGAGGGTGGTCTGCTGGCAACCACCGCTCCTAGGGCGCCTGGGTCGGGGGCGGATCAGTGGTGTATTCCACCGAGCAGCGGTAGCGGGTGTTGTTGAATCCCACCCCGAATTCTTCGCAGCGCTGCCCTGTGACCGTGGCTCCGGCAGGGATCTGCTCCATGGCCCGCTGCAGGGCATTGGACTTGTCCCAGACCGATTCAGCGGTTGCACTGCCGGCCTGGGCCGGTGACGGCCAGGACAGCACCGTGCCGATCAGAGCGCAGCCGATGCAGATCAGGTTCGGAGGGTGGCGGAGCATGGAAGATCTCTCGCAACGACGAGCAAGGCTTCTCTCTTGATAGCCAGGCTGGGCCTGTGGCGCTGCAATCTGGATGCTTGTTCCCGGCCTGCCATGACTTTCGCTGCCCACCGGGCGCGCAAACGCTTTGGCCAACACTGGCTGATCGATCAGAGCGTTCTGGATCGCATCGTGGCCGCCGCTCAGCTTGGGCCTGAAGATCGGGTCCTGGAGGTGGGGCCTGGACGCGGAGCCCTGACGGAACGGCTTCTGGCTTCGCCGGCGGCATCTGTGCAGGCGGTGGAGCTGGATCGTGACCTGGTTCAAGGCCTGCGACAGCGCTTTTCAGATGATCACCGCTTTCATTTGATCGAAGGCGATGCCCTCGTGGTTGCCTTGCCAGCAGCCGACAAAGTGGTGGCCAACATCCCCTACAACATCACGGGACCCCTGCTGGACAGGCTGTTGGGCCGCCTCGATCGGCCCGTGGAGCTGCCCTACGCACGCCTGGTGTTGCTGGTGCAGCAGGAGGTGGGAGAGCGGATCCGAGCCCGTCCCGGCAGCAGTGCTTACTCGGCGCTGAGTGTGCGGATGCAGTTGCTGGCGCATTGCCATTCGGTCTGCAGTGTGCCGCCTCGGTGCTTTCAGCCGCCGCCGAAGGTGATGTCCGAAGTGATTGCCCTGGAGCCGATGGCGGCTTCCGACCGCCTTGAACCCCGTCTGGCCCGGGCCGTGGAGTCGTTGCTGCGCCGCTGCTTTGCCGCCAGGCGCAAGATGTTGCGCAACAGTCTCTGCGGCCTTGTGGGTGACCAGGAGTTGCTTGCCGTGGCGGCAGAGGCCGGGATCGACCTTCAGGACCGACCCCAGATGCTCTCACCTGCCCAATGGGTGGCCCTGGCTACGGCCCTGGAGCCCTATGGCTCTCAGGTTCAACCAAGCGGAGGAGAATCGAGCTCCACTGAGTGCTGAACCCAGCTCCTGCAGACTCAGGCCCAGTCCACGCGGCAGATGCCGCCGCCGCCTGTTGCCATGGCTGAGCTCATTGTGCGGGCCCCCGCCAAGATCAATCTGCACCTGGAAGTGCTGGGTCTGAGGCCGGATGGCTTTCATGAGCTGGCCATGGTGATGCAGACCCTCGATCTGGAAGACCGGCTGTGTCTGCAGGCGCGCCCTGATGCGGAACTGACCCTGTCGAGTGATCGGTCTGACCTTCCGAGTGATGGCAACAATCTGATTGTGAAGGCTGCGGATCGGTTGCGGCGCCACGTGGGTCGGCTCGACCTCGGCGCGTCCATGCGCCTGGAGAAACGGATCCCGATCGGAGCGGGGCTGGCGGGAGGAAGCAGTGACGCGGCGGCGGCCCTTGTGGGCCTGGATGCCCTTTGGAATCTGCAACTGAATCGCTCCGAACTGCTGGATCTGGCGGCAGAGCTCGGCTCCGATGTGCCGTACTGCCTGGTCGGCGGTACCCAGCTCTGTTTCGGGCGAGGTGAGCGGCTGGAGCCGGTGCCCTTGCCCGAGCCGCCGCGCCTCGGGGTGCTGCTGATCAAGCATCCCGATGTGAGCGTGTCGACCCCCTGGGCCTACGGGTTATGCCGCCTGCGGAGGCAGGCCACCTATGTGGAGGGTGAATCCGCTTTTGAGCAGCGCCGTCAGGCCCTGCGGCAGGGGCCACTGCTGGCGGCTCTGCAGGGCCATGGCCCTTGGCCGCCCTTGCGCAACGATCTCCAGACGGTGGTGGAGCCAGAGGTGGCCTGCGTCCGTGAGGGGCTGGTTCTGCTGCGGCAGGCCCCGGGGGCCGAGCAGGTGGCGATGAGTGGGTCTGGTCCAAGCCTGTTTGCCCTGTTCAGCACGGTGGCCGATGCGGAGAGGGCCCTGGAACACCTGGCGACGCCACTGAGGGACGCTGGCTTCGAGGCCTGGTGCTGCCGCTGCAGCAGCTCCGGTGTCAGCCTGGACCCACTCGCCTGTGCCGACCGATGAGTGAACCCGAGGAGGCGACGCCCTCCACAACCACCCAGCCCCGCAAGGGCCCGCTCAGCTTTCTCTCGGGTGCCCTCACCAGTGCCCTGCTGGGCTGGCTCAGCCTGGGGGTGAGCCAGCGGGTCGTGGGGTACTACATCGACCATCCGCCCAGCTACGGCTCGGCGATGGCCCAGAGCATCGCCACCGCCGTGAAAACCCTGGTGGTGGGGATGTGCTTTCTGGCCACCTTCAGCTTTGGCTTCATCGGCCTGGGGCTGTTTCTGGTGTTCCTGCGCAGCCTGGTGCCTGCCGGAAGCGAGCAGAGTCCTTAAGCTCGGGGACCTCGCACGGTCTTCCCTGATGGTGGACCTGATCCGATGACTCCCCACGACCTGGGCCTGCTGGTCACGTTGCTGCTGCCGGGCCTGCTGCTCTCGGTGCTGCTGCTGAGCACCTTTGCAGCGGGCGGCTGAGATAAGTTGGCGCGAATCTGGACACCGCTTGGCAGTGGCTGAAACTCTTCTGTTCAACGCCCTGCGCGACGCCATCGACGAGGAGATGGCCCGTGACCCCTACGTCTGCGTCATGGGAGAAGACGTGGGCCAGTACGGCGGCTCCTACAAGGTCACCAAGGATCTCTACGAGAAGTACGGCGAACTGCGGGTGCTGGATACGCCCATCGCTGAAAACAGCTTCACAGGCATGGCCGTGGGCGCTGCCATGACGGGCCTGCGCCCGATCGTGGAGGGCATGAACATGGGCTTCCTGCTGCTGGCCTTCAACCAGATCTCCAACAACATGGGGATGCTGCGCTACACCAGCGGCGGCAACTACACCATTCCCACCGTCGTGCGCGGCCCCGGTGGGGTCGGGAGGCAGCTGGGCGCGGAACACAGCCAGCGCCTCGAGGCCTATTTCCATGCGGTGCCTGGCATCAAGATCGTGGCGGTGAGCACCCCCACCAATGCCAAAGGCCTGATGAAGGCCGCGATCCGCGACAACAATCCGGTGCTCTTCTTCGAGCATGTGCTGCTCTACAACCTCTCCGAGGACATCCCCGCCGGCGACTACGTCTGCGCCCTTGACCAGGCCGAGGTTGTGCAGCAGGGCAGCGACGTGACGATCCTCACCTATTCGCGCATGCGTCACCACTGCCTCAAGGCCGTGGAGCAACTGGAAGCCGAGGGGGTCAGCGTTGATCTGATCGACCTGATCAGCCTCAAGCCCTTCGACATGGAGACGATCTCCCGCTCCATCCGCAAGACCCACAAGGTACTGGTGGTGGAGGAGTGCATGAAGACCGGCGGCATCGGCGCCGAACTGATCGCCCTGATCACGGAGCACTGCTTCGACGATCTCGATGCGCGGCCGGTGCGGCTGTCCTCCCAGGACATCCCCACCCCCTACAACGGTGCCCTGGAAAATCTCACGATCATTCAGCCCCACCAGATCGTGGACGCTGCCCGGCAGCTCAAGGCGGGCCTGATCTGAGATGGCACGACAACAGGGGTGGTTCGCCCTGATCCTGGCTTTGGCGATCGCCGCCGGAGCCCTTCTTGCCAGCTATCCCTTGCAGCTCGGTCTGGATCTGCGCGGCGGCAGCCAGCTGACCTTGCAGGTGCTGCCGGCCGGTGCCATCAAGACAGTCGACAAGGAACAGCTCGAGGCTGTCAAGGAGGTGCTCGATCGCCGCATCAATGGCTTGGGCGTGGCCGAATCCACTCTCCAGACGGTGGGTAACGACCAGATGGTTCTGCAGCTGCCCGGCGAGCAGGATCCCAGTCGTGCCGCCAAAGTGCTCGGCACCACAGCCCTGCTTGAGTTCCGCACCCAGAAGCCCGGGACTGAGCAGGCCTTGCGCGGCCTGCTGGCGCTCAAACGCCAATCCGAAGCCGTTATACGCAGCAAGGAGCGCCGCACCGCAGAGGTCAACGAGCCGCCCACTGCCCCTGGAGCTCCGAACCCGGAGCCGCCGCCTGATTTCCAGGCCGACGAACTGGCCGATGCCATGCGCAGCATGGGCCTCACCGTTCCAGCCGGCAGCAGCGAAATTGACCAGCTCAGGTTGCTCCTGGAAGCGGTCAACAGCCGGGTTGTCGACCTGTTTGAACCCACAGGCCTCACCGGTAAGGATCTGGTCACTGCCGGCCGCCAGCAGCAGCAGAGCGGCGCGGGTTGGGAAGTGACCCTCGGGTTCAATCGCGAAGGCGGGGAGAAGTTCGCCACCCTCACCCAGTCGATCGCCGGCACAGGTCGCCTGCTTGGGATCGTGCTGGACGGTCGATCGATCAGCGAGGCCACCGTGGGACCTGAGTTCAAGGCTGCCGGCATCGCCGGTGGCTCCGCCAGCATCACCGGCAACTTCAGTGCCGAGGAAGCGAGGGATCTGGAAGTGCAGCTCCGCGGCGGCTCTCTGCCCCTGCCTGTGAAGGTGGTGGAGGTCAGAACGGTGGGTCCGTCCCTTGGGGCTGAAAACGTCCGTACCAGCTTGTTGGCCGCTCTCTCCGGCCTGGCTCTGGTGGCGGTTTTCATGGTCTGGGTGTATCGCCTGCCGGGCCTGGTCGCGGTGGTGGCCCTGAGCCTCTATGCCCTGTTCAACCTGGCGATCTACGCCCTTATCCCGGTGACCCTGACCCTGCCGGGGATCGCAGGCTTCATCCTGTCGATCGGCATCGCGGTCGATGCCAACGTTCTGATCTTCGAGCGGGTCAAGGAGGAACTGCGCCAGGGCACCACCTTGATCCGATCGATCGATTCCGGTTTCTCCCTTGCCCTGTCGTCGATCCTCGATGGGCACGTCACGGGACTGATCAGCTGCGTCGCCCTGTTCGCGCTCGGCACCGGCCTGGTCAAGGGTTTTGCCGTGACCCTGGGGATCGGTCTTCTGCTGAGCCTGTTCACCGCACTGACGTGTACCCGAACGCTGCTGCGGTTGCTGATGAGCTATCCAAGCCTGCGCCGTTCCACTTACTTCCTGCCTGCCACCCAGCTCCCCGGCACCGCCGCATGACCGCAAGCCTTGCTTCCCTTCCACCCCTTCGCTTTTTCCGCATCAGCCGGCATCGACGCGTCGCCTGGATCGGGTCTGGGGTTGCCTGCCTGTTGAGCCTGATCGGCCTGGCCATCTGCTGGTTCACTCCTTCCATCGGTGCACCCTTGAAGCCGGGGCTCGATTTCACCGGCGGCACCCAGATCCAGATCGAGCGTGCCTGTGATCCAGGCGCCTGCTCAGCGATCAATGGACAGGAGATCCAGCAGCGCCTGGCCCGGATCAGCCTCCCCAGCGAAGCAGAGGAGCAGGCACCGAACATCTCCAGCGTCGCCGTGCAGGTGCTGGATCAGGGCCAGTCCGTGGTGTTGCGGTTGCCCGCTCTGGCGCCGGCCCAGAGCGCTGCGGTGATTGAGGAGATGGCCGCGGATGTGGGTCCGCTCGATCAGGCCGGTACCTCGGTCAATACGATCGGCCCCACGCTCGGAGCGCAGCTGTTGCAAGGCAGCCTGATTTCTCTGCTGGTGAGTTTTGCGGCAATCGCGGCCTACATCACCCTCCGCTACGACCGTGTCTATGCCTTTCTGGCCCTGCTGGCTCTGGGTCACGATGTGCTGATCACCTGTGGGGTGTTCGCCTGGCTCGGTCTGCTCCAAGGGATTGAGGTCGACTCGCTCTTTGCCGTATCGCTGATCACCGTGGCCGGCTATTCGGTGACAGACACCGTGGTGGTGTTCGACCGGATTCGGGAGCAGAAATCCCTGATTGGCCAGTTTTCGCTCATCGATCAGGTGGACGTCGCTGTGGATGCCACCCTCACCCGCTCGCTCTACACCTCGCTCACCACGCTGTTACCACTGCTGGCCCTGATCTTCTTCGGAGGTAGCAGCCTGTTCTGGTTCGCTGTGGCCCTAACCATCGGCATTTCTGTTGGCAGCTGGTCGAGCATCGGCATCGCTCCGACCCTTCTGCCACTGCTGTCCCGTTGATGGAGACCCCAGTGCGGCGAGGCAGGGCAGGCCTTCTTGTCCCGATCGCCCTGTTGCTGTTCGCCCTCGCGGATCTTCGGGTCGAACTGCAGCTGTTGCTGGATCACATGACCCTGACGGCACTGGGGTTTGCGATCCGGGCCCATCCCCTGGCCGTGTTGGTGCTGCTGCTGCAACCGTCGCTGTGGCGGCACTACCGCCGCTGAGTGTTGGCCAGCACCGATTCAGCCATCCAGCTCGCTTCTGCAGCTCCCGCTCCCGCTCAGTGAGATCGCTGGTAGTCAGCTGGCTCAATCGCTTCGCGGCCGGGTTCCATCCCAGCGATCCATGATCTCGGCCACCACCACCTCCTGACCGATCACCTGCAAGACCACCACCAACGGCAGGGCAATCAGCACGCCGGGCAGCCCCAACAGGGCTCCCAGGCAGAGCTGGGCCATCAGGGCCACGGTAGGGAGCAGGTTCACCGTTCGGCTGAGCAGCACCGGTGTGAGCAGAAAGGCCTCGCCGTTCTGCAGCACCAGCCGCAGCATCAGCACCTGCAGCACCTTGGCGGGCGAAACCAGCAGGGCCATGGCCAGGGGCAGCATGGTGGCAGCCGTGGGACCGATGGTGGGCACGAACGTGAGCAGGGCACAGACCAGCGCGCTGAGCAGGGCCAGCGGCACGCCCAACAGGGAGAGTCCGGCCCAGGTGAGCAGACCCACCACTACGGCCGACAGGGTCATCCCGGCCAGCCAGCCCCCCAGGGCCTCGCGGCAGTCTCCCAGCAACTGCCGCATGCGCAGCCGGTAGAAGCGCGGGGTGGCCGCCACCACCAGTCCTTGATGGCTGCGGGGATCCAGGGCCAACAGGATGGCGAGCAGGACCATCAACACCAGCTGGATGGTGCTGTTGGCAGCACCACCGGCCACCCCGATCAGCTGGCCTCCGAGCGGCTGAAGATTCTCCCAGGTGCTGCCCTCCAGCAGTTGCTGTTCAAGCCGATCAAAGCCGGGCACGTTGGCGGCGAGCGCGGCCAGCTTCTGGGTCAGGGCGGGCAACAGCTGGATGAGGTCGTTCACCTGGGTGAACAGCTCCGGCAACAGCAGGCCGCCCAACTGGGTGCCGGCCACCAGCAGCACCAGCAGCACCAGGGCAAGGGCTGCCGGTCGGTTCAGGGGCAGCAACCGACGCAGCAGCGTGATCGGGACGTCGAGCGCCACCGCCAGAACGATCGCGCCGAACAGAATCAGCAACACCCATCGCAGCTCCCAGGTCAGGAGGCCCAGCACGATCAGGGCGAGGGCTCCCAGCAGGGTGCGCGAACTCATGGCGCAGCGGCCCTCTGCGCCTTCCAGGGATCAAGAATGTCGCGGATCACGATTTCCCGCACGATCACCTGCAGGCACACGGCCAGGGGCAGGGCCAGCAGCAGGCCCAGAGGGCCGAACAGCACCGTGAACAGCAACTGGGCCATCAGGGTGAGGCCCGGGAGCAACTGGAGCTGGTGGTGCATCACCGAGGGAGTGATCACGTAACTCTCCAGGTTCTGAATCGCCACATAGAGGCCAAGCACCGCCAGGGCCTTCCAGGGGCTTTCCAGCAGCGCCACGGACATGGGAAACAGGGTGCTGAGGGTAGGGCCCACATTGGGGATCACGTTCAGCAGTCCGGCCAGCAGGGCGTTGGCGGCCACCAGCTTCACCCCGAGCAGAGACAGGCCGATGGCCGCCAGAACCCCCACGCAGGTGGAGCTGATCAGGACCCCTACCATCCAGGCACTGAGGGCATTGCCACACTGAACCAGAACGGCGCGGAACCGCCTCCGATAAAACGACGGCACCAGGAGCAGCAGAGCCTCTCGGTACGCCTCCGGCTGGCTGGCGATCATCAGCGCCACCGCCACCACAAACAGGGTCTGGATCAGGCCGGCGCCGACATTGCCGGCCAGTCCAAGGATGCGAACGGCGCCGCCGCTGAGATGGGAGGCCAGATCACCGGCGGGATTGGCCCCTTGCAGCCCCTGCTGCAACCAGGAGAGAGTGCCATCGCTTCGGCCGTACAGCATCCTGCTGGCGCTGTCCATGGCCTGCCGAAGCAGTTCAAGCAAGGCACGACCAGCCTGGGGAATCTTCTGCAGGAGCTCTGAAAACTGCCCCACGAAGGCAGGGATCACGGCGGTGCTGACGACCAGCACCACAACCAGCAGCAGTGCGAGGCTGAGCAGAAGTGCCAGTGGGCGCGGACAGCGCAATCGATGGCGCAGCTGGCCCACCAGGGTGCAGAGCGCCATCGCCAGCACAACCGCGGCGAACACCAGAACCAAGGCCTCCCGCAGGCTCCAGAGGAGCAGCAGGGAGGCCACCAGGGCAGCAAGCCCGAGCCACTGGCCGAAGGTCACGATCCCATCCTCTGCTGGTCGAGCCTGGCCTCAGCTGGGATCAGGAGTCCTCGTCCTCGCTTTCCTTGTCTTCCTGGCCCGAAAATCCCAGACCATGGCTGTCGGCATAGCGCTCAGCGAAGCGCATGAACCGCTCGAAGTCGGTGGTGTTCTTCCAGGTGTAGGTGGCCTCCAGGGCGCTGGCCTTGCCGTTCACGAAGCGGGCCTTGACCTCGCGGGTCACCATCTCGCCTTCTTCGTCCTGCATGAACATGCCGGTGATGTCGCCCAATGCTTCGGGTGCCAGGGCCTGAGGCTCTTCGAATACGAACAGGGCCTGCCCGGTGCGGCCATCGCGGGAGCGGGTCAGACGGATATCGGGCACCACCGGCTCATCCACACCACGGAAGAACTGAATGGCGGCACCCATGATGGCTCGGGCAAAAACTGATCCTAGGCAGACACTGGCTCGCTGCCCAGCAGGTGACTCTCCAGCCGCATGGCGGCATCCGTGTCGTTCAGGCCGCTGAGATCAAGCCGTCCCAGGCTGGGCGCAGGGTGACGATCCAGCTCGTGGTCGTAACAGCGGTCGTAGTAGTCGAGCATGGCCTTGCAGGCGCTGGCCCAGTCCTGGGCTGCGATCGCCTTCAGGGCAGCGTCCGTGCGCTGTGGACCCAGCCGCCGAGCGATCCGTTCGGTGGCCTGGCGCAGGCCGTCGGGATCCTGGAGGCCGTACACCGCCACCAACCGATCGATCCGTTCCGACTCGGTGCGCTGGATCTCCAACACCGGCGCCTGTAGCATCTGCTGCCAGAACGCCCGCGGAATCCGGCAGCGTCCCACCTGGGCGCTTTCGGCTTCCACCCAGATGGCGTCGGCGTTGCGTTGGTGCAGCAGCGCCAGCGCCAGTCGATTCTCGAAATGTTCGCTGGTCGGCTGTTCCGGTTGTCCGAGGCCGCCGAAGCTGCTGCCACGGTGATGGGCCAGGCCCTCCAGATCAATCACCGCCATCCCCCGGGCGGCCATTGCCTCCAGCAGATCGGTCTTGCCGCAGCCGGTACGTCCCCCCAGCAGCTGCAGCGGCCAGGGCTGCTCGAAGCTCTGCAGCACCCAGCGACGGAAGGCCTTGTAGCCCCCCTCCAGCAGGACCACCGGCAGATCCAGGGTGGAGGCCAGCCAGGCGACACTTCCCGAGCGCATGCCACCACGCCAGCAGTGCAGCCGCAGATCGGACACCTTCGGTGTTCCGCTGCAATCGGCGTTGGCCAGTTCGCTCAGCCTGTCTCCCAGGTCAACCAGCCTCGGACCGACCAGCTCCAGCCCGCGCCGAACCGCACTGGGGCGGCCCTGCTGTTTGTAGAGGGTGCCGATCTCGGCGCGCTCCTCATCGCTGAACAGGGGCAATGAGCAGGCGCCGGGGATGTGGCCCTGGCGGAACTCGCCGGGGCTGCGCACATCCACCACCGGTCCAGACGCCGCCAGAAAGGCACTGACCGGCAGTGCCGCAGGCTCTGCAGAGGTGCTGGCGATCCCAGGCAGCACCGTGGGATGCAGGTCAGAGGATCGGCTGTCGCGGAGGCTCATGGTGGTGGGGCGCTGCGCGTCATCAGACCCGACTGACATAGTGGGCCAACACTGGCTCCCCTTCTGGCTGGTTCCCCACCATGCTCTCCGGTTCCCCGGTTTCCGTCGCCGCCAGTGCGGCGCCAGATCAGCTGCTGGAGCGCTTCCTCTCCGCCTCCCCGCGTCAACGGCGCAGCCTGCTGGGCCAGATTGAGAGCCGTGCCTCCGAGCTGGCTCCGCTGATCGGTGACCGCCTTGATGGCTGGGATGCCACCGGTGACGACTGGGCCCTGGGTTTTCTGCTGCAACTCCTGCTCAAGGCGGGCGATCAGGAGCTGCGCGAGCAGGTGCTGGCCCGCTATCCGGACGGCTGGCTGGCGGTGACCAGCGGTGCAGGGCTGGACTACGCCCCTCTGCAGCGCCATCTGATGCTGCAGGACTTCGAGGCGGCTGATCGGATCACCAGTGAGCTGTTGCGCCAGCTTGCCGGCAGCGGCGCCATGCAACGGGGCTACGTGTATTACAGCGAGGTGCCAGCGATCGCGGGCGTGGACCTGGAGAGCCTCGATCGGCTCTGGCTGGTCTATTCACGCGGTCGCTTCGGTTTCTCCGTTCAGGGTCGCCTGCTGGCCGCCTGTGGCGGTCGCTGGGAGCTGCTCTGGCCACGCCTGGGCTGGAAGCACGAGGGCCTCTGGACACGCTATCCAGGCTCCTTCACCTGGTCGATCGAGGCGCCCGAGGGACACATGCCCCTGGTCAACCAGTTGCGAGGGGTGCGGCTGATGGATGCACTGCTGCGCCATCCCGCCCTGCGGCAGCGCATCGAGAAGGCCGCGGGGTAGGGTCAATTCCGGCAGCTGCTGATCCTGATCTGTTGGCGTTGCGTTGGTCCGATTTCATCACTCCCTCCACATTGCAGCTGGCTCCGCTGGTGGAGTTGTTGCTGGAGCCGGTGCGCTGCGAGCGCACCCTGGCTGAGTTGCATCTGGGTCTCCAGGAGGCCCTGGTCAATGCCGTGCGCCATGGCAACGGCTGTGATCCGCGCAAATGCCTGCGGATTCGCCGCATCCAGACGCCGCGCTGGCTGGTCTGGCAGGTGCAGGATGAGGGACCTGGTGTGCCGGCAGGCCATCGCGGCCACGCCTTGCCTGACCACGAGGACACCCCCTGCGGCCGGGGCCTGTTCCTGATCCACCATTGCTTTGATGATGTGCGCTGGAGCGGCCGCGGGAACCGCCTCCAACTGGCCGTTCGGCGCTCCCGCTTCAACGCCCGTGGCTTGGACAGCCCGGATCACTGATCTCCTGACGCAGCCAGGCCAGGCCATGCTCCAACAGCGCGATCGCCCGCTCCCGCGCTGCGGTTGAGCTGGTCGAGGCCGGGCTGTCCTCTCCGAGCAGCTGCACCAGGGCCGCCGCAATCTGCTCCGCGCCACGGCGCGGCCGTTGGGCCTTGAGGGCGTGCCAGTCACGGTCTCCGATGCTGAGGCTGCGATGCAGAGCCACGGCTTGCTCCAGGGCCTGCGGGGGCCAGTCCCGTTTCACAGCAGCTGACTGGGTCACTGGACAACACACAACGGCGGCGCCCATCCTGGCGGGATGCCTCACCCCACGCGCCGCACCCGCCCGATCGGTGCCCTGCATCAGCTGGCTGCCGTGCTCACCATGGCCAGTGCAGCTCCTCGGCAGCTCGGACAGGCTGCCTGGCAACGTCGCCAACGGCAACGGCTCGCCATTGCCCAGCGCCTGCTCGATCCCCTGCCCCAGGGGCTGCGGCAACCCCAGGCTGGACGCCACTTCTGGGTCGGCCTGAGGGGAGCCGGTGCCGGCCTGATCCTGGCCTGGTGGCTTCAACGCTGAGCTGCACCCGCCAGACGGCGATTCGGCTCAGAGCGGTTTGCGGGCGGTCCAGACGCGGGTCATGAAATGGGATTCGGCAGCAATGTCTTCGAATCCGGCCTCCGTCAGCCGCGCGTCGATGTCGTCCTCGATGTAGTGCCGGAAGTAGGGCTCGTGGAAGACCCGCCGGAAATTCTCCATCGGCGCGGCGAACTCCGGCGAATCGTTCAGCTGCACCGAATCCGCCAGCACCAGCACGCCACCGGGCTCCAGCACCCGCTGGATCTCGTTGAGCACGGCCTGCCTTGCCGACCCCGGCAGCTCATGCAGCAGAAACACGCAGGTGGCGCCCTGCAGGCTGGCCTCAGCGAAGGGCAGCGTTTCGGCATTGCCCTGGATCAGCTGGGGCAGCTCGCCAGGCAGCTCGGCCAGCCAGCGATTGGCCTGCCGCAGGTAAGCGGTGGAAAGATCGATGCCGATCAACTGGGCCTTGGGCAGGGCACCACGCAGCTGGCGCAGGGTGCGACCGGTACCGGTGGCCACGTCGAGCACCCGCAGGCAGCCCGGGGGCCGATCGGTGAAGGCCTTGAGGCCCTGAACCAGGGGGCCGAGGACCCGTCGCCGCATCGGATCGGCGGTGCCGTTGAACAACAGCTCCACCTGCAGATCATACAGGGCGGCGGAGTGGTCGCTGAGGTAACCGTCGGTCTGGTGATGGAAATTCTGGAGGTAGTAGTCCGGGTAGGCAGCGGGATCGATGGTGCGGGGCAGGTCGCGCACCTTCCGCTCCCGGCGGCGGGTCCAGGTGGCAGGAATATCGAGCCAGATCAGCGGGTACCGGCTGGCCCAGTCAAGCCAGGGGGCATCGAACAGCAGGGAGGCCGGATAGAGGCCCTGTTCCGCCTCCTGCCAGTCCCGATCCAGCAGACGTTGCATCGATGCCTGCAGCATGGCCAGCAGGGCCGGTGGCACCGGCACCGTGCGGGCGCTGACCTCAGGACTGATCAGGTCCATGAGGCGGCTGCTCACTTCCTTGTGGGCCAGCCCGACCAGACTCTTGCCCTGCTGCAGGGTGTGATAAGCCAGCTTGCTGAGCTGATCGGACATGGAAGGGCCGAAGCGACAACGTCTGGGTGCATTCCAACGGATTGGAATGCTCATCCGTGAGCCAGGATCCTGATCAGCTTCGCGATCGGATCCGTTCCGGAGACCTGATCCGTACACCTGATCCGTTTTGAGATCTGCTCAGCCTTGCGCTCTGCAATGCCCTGGGATGCGAGGTTTCCTACGATGCGGTCAAGCCTCAGGCTTCAGATGTCGTAGTAGAGGCTGAATTCGCAGGGGTGGGGGCGCTGACGCAGCTGCTGCACCTCCGCGTGCTTGAGCGCGATCCAGTTGGCGACGAAATCCTCGCTGAACACGCCGCCCGCCAGCAGGTAGTCCTGGTCAGCCTCCAGGGCCTCGAGAGCGCCACTGAGGGAGGCCGGAAGCGATGCAATCCTGGTCCGTTGATCGGCCGGAAGTGCGATCAGATCCCCATCGATGCCGTCACCGGGATCGATCTGGTTCCTGATTCCATCCAGTCCGGCCATCAGCATCGCCGAGAAGGCAAGGTAGGGATTGGCCAGGCCATCGCCGGATCGGAACTCCAGCCGTTTGGCCCTGGGGCTGGGGCCCGTGATCGGAATGCGGACGGCCGCTGAGCGGTTGCCCTGGGAATACACCAGGTTCACCGGCGCTGCGAAGCCCGACACCAGACGCCTGTAACTGTTCGTGCCCGGGTTGGTGAAGGCCAGAACGCTGGGCGCATGGCGCAGCAGACCGCCGATGTACCAGCGAGCGGTCTGGGAGAGGTTGGCGTAGGTGCCCTCCCCGAAGAACAGGGGCTGGCCAGCCTTCCAGAGACTCTGGTGGACAGGCAGTCCAGAGCCGTTCGCGCCAAAGACTGGCTGCGGCATGAAAGTGGCCGACCGTCCATATTTTCTGGCCAGTTTGCGCACCACATAGCGGGTGATCATCAGGTTGTCCGCCGCGCTGATCAACTCCGCATCCTTCATGCCCAGTGCGTGCTGCCCCGATGCCGTCACCGCATGGTGATGCTTGTCCATCGGAACCCCGAGTGAGCCCAGCAACAGCACCATCTCGCTGCGCAAGTCCTGATCGGCGTCGCTGCGGTTGCCGCCGTCGTCGACGTGGCCCTGGTTCCAGGCAGCCTCAATCGACTCGATGCTGTAGGAGCAGCCCGCCTCGCTGGAGCTGTAGCGCACGTCGTCAAAGAGGAAGAATTCCGGTTGGGGCGCGAAGTACGCCGTGTCGGCAAGACCGGTCGAGCCCAGATAGGTGAAGGCCCTCTGGGCCAGGGAGCGGGGACAGCGGCCTGTGGGCTTGGCGCTGCGGGGCTCCTGGATGGAACAGATCAGGCTGAGGGTCCTGTGGCTTTGGAAGGGATCAATCCAGGCGGTGCCGGGATCGGGCACCAAGGCGATCGCTGAGTCCTGAACCGGATTCCAGCCGCGGAATACCGAACCGTCCCAGGCGAGCCCGTCGGCAAAAGCCCGGGCGTTGACCTGGTCAGCGCACACGGTGAGGTGCTGCCATCTGCCATGAAGATCAGCGACTTTGAGGTCGATCAGTTCGATTCCCTCGTCCTTGATCTGGCTCAGAACGTCCCGGGCGGTTTGGGCCATGACGAAGTGGTGGGGGGAGCCCGCGCAGACCACGGGTTGACTGAACGGTAGGGATCGCCCCGAAGCTCACTCGCCAGGTCTGGTCCGATGGCGCCACTTTGCGTAACCGTTTCTGTCAAGTTGCCGAGATCGCGCCTGGCAGCAGGAATGTTGCCGGTTGGTGAGTGCTAGTTTCCGCTGCAGGTGCGTCGATCCACAACACCCATGCGCGATGCCATCACTGGTTTGATCGGCCGCTACGACCAGCTCGGTCGTTATTTCGATCGCGATGCCATCGACCGCATCAAGGGCTTTTACTCCCAGTCCGCTCTTCGTCTGGCGGCCGTGGAGCTGATCAACCGAGACGCCGCCGAGATCGTTCGCGAAGCCTCGCAACGGCTCTGGAAAGAGGATCCTGAACTGATCCTGCCGGGAGGAAATGCTTACACCACCCGTCGTCTGGCCGCCTGTCTGCGGGACATGGACTATTTCCTCCGTTATGCCAGCTACGCCCTGATCGCTGACGACGCCACGATCCTCAACGAACGGGTGCTCAACGGTCTCGACGACACGTACAAGAGCCTTGGGGTTCCCACCGGTCCCACCGTCCGGGGGATCGCCCTGCTGGGTGAGGTGGTGTGTGAACAATTGTCCGAGGCCGGAGTTGCTGAGGCGGCCGTGCTGGCCTCGGTCGTGAAGGCTCCTTTTGATCACCTCTGCCGTGGTCTGGCCTCCACCAACGTGCGTGCCCGCTGACCAGCAGCAGCTCTCTGTTTAGGCTCAATCGTCTCACCCCCCTCCGCCCTCGGTCTTGGTCTCCACTCCTGCCCGTCCGCCCGTCGGCGATCACCAGCTCAGCGAAGCTCACCGCTGCACGCTCGGCCCGATCGCCACACCGGATCGTCTTCTGCTCGGACCCGGGCCCTCCAATGCCCATCCCACGGTGCTTCAGGCCCTGTCCCGGACGCCAATCGGCCATCTCGACCCGCTCTACGTGGAGTTGATGGGCGAGGTGCAGGAGCTTCTGCGCTACGCCTGGCAGACCGACAATCGCCTCACCATTCCGATGAGCGGCACCGGCAGTGCCGCCATGGAAGCCACCCTGGCCAACACGGTGGAACCGGGTGACAAGGTGTTGGTGGCCGTGAAGGGCTACTTCGGCCTCCGACTGGCGGATATGGCCGGCCGCTACCGGGCGGAGGTGGCCACGATCGAACGCCCCTGGGGCGAGGCGTTCACCCTGGAGGAGATCGAGGCGGCGCTGCAACACCATCGCCCCGCCATCCTAGCGATGGTGCATGCCGAAACCTCCACCGGGGTCTGCCAGCCCATGGAGGGCATCGGTGAGCTCTGCCGGCAATACGACTGCCTGCTCCTGCTCGACACCGTGACCTCCCTGGGGGCGATCCCCGTCTTCCTGGACGACTGGAAGGTGGATCTGGCCTACAGCTGCAGCCAGAAGGGCCTCAGCTGCCCTCCAGGCCTCGGTCCCTTCACCATGGGGCCCCGGGCCGAGGCCAAACTGGCGGCCCGGCCGGACAAGGTGCCGAACTGGTATCTCGACGTGAGCCTGCTGAACCAGTATTGGGGCAGCAACCGGGTGTATCACCACACCGCCCCGGTGAACATGAACTTCGGCATGCGCGAGGCGCTGCGTCTACTGGCTGAAGAGGGTCTGGAGAATGCCTGGGCCCGTCACCGGGCCAATGCGGAGCGCCTCTGGATCGGTCTGGAGCGCCTCGGTCTCGAGCCCCACGTCCCTGAAGAGCTGCGGCTGCCCACCCTCACGACCGTGCGCATTCCGGAGGGCGTGGATGGCAAGGCCTTCAGCCTCCATCTGCTCAACACCCATGGCATCGAGGTCGGTGGTGGTCTCGGTGTGCTGGCCGGCAAGGTCTGGCGCATCGGTCTGATGGGCTTCAACAGTCGCGCCGAGAACGTCGATCGGCTGCTGGATCTGTTCGAGGCCGAGCTGCCTGCCTTCCGCTCCGCCGCTGCCTGAACCAGGCCGTGAGCTGAGCTCCAGCCTGCTCGCCGCGCACCCCGCCCACCACGGTCATCGCGTGGTGGGCGCTGGGATCGCTGGCCAGATCCAGGCACCCCCCCAATGCGCCCCGCTTGGGATCCGGGGCGCCATAGACCACCCGTCCGACCCGCGCCTGCACCAGGGCGCCGGCACACATCGGGCAGGGCTCGAGGGTCACCACCAGGGTGCAGGCGTTGAAACGCCAGTCGCCGAGCAACAGCGCCGCCTGGCGCAGGGCCACCAGCTCGGCGTGCCCCAGCGGGTCCATCTCGCGATGGCGCCGATTGCTGCCCCAGCCGATGCAGCGTCCCTGGGCATCCAGCATCGCGGCCGCGACCGGAATCTCACCGGTTTCCCCCACAGCGGCTGCATGGCGCAGCAACCGATCCATCCAGCTCTCCAGCCTGGTGTGCTCGATCGGTGCTCTTGATGCCAGCTCGGCAGGCCTGTGGTTCTGATCGGGCAGGAGTTGAGGATCCCCCGAACCGAGAGGATCATCAAGGAGCTGTTGGGTCGGCAAGGGCTGGTGGGGCCGGTCGTCCCGACGGAGTGTCGGCATCGATCGTGGCAGCGGGGCGAGCCCGGCCAAACCAGGGCCTGAACCATGCTGCGCCCCTCAGGTGAGAATGGGAGACCTTGACCGTCCGCCGTTGGCCAGCGCGCCACCAGCTCTGCGGGCCGCCTCGCCCCTGCCCTTTGCCGATCCTGCCCAGCCGGATGCGGCCCTGGAGTCGTTTCTGCATCGGGCTGCCAGCCAGCTGACGGTCTGGATGGGCAGCAGCCTGGCCCGCTCGCCCCTGCCTGGTCTGAGTGTGCTTCCCAGCGCGGTTCCTGAGGCTTTCGGCCTGCCATCGGAAGCCTTGCTGGCCGATCTCCAGCAACTGATGGATGGGGCCTACAACCCCCACCACCCCGGAGCCCTGGCCCACCTGGACCCCCCGCCCCTGGCGGCCTCGATCGTGGGCGATCTGATCTGCGCTGGTCTCAACAACAACCTGCTGGCGGAGGAGCTCTCCCCCAGCCTCAGTAGGCTGGAGCGCAGTCTCTGCAGCTGGCTGGCCGAAGCGATCGGTCTGCCGGCCGGTGCCGGTGGCATCCCGGCCAGCGGTGGCAGCCTCAGCAACCTGATGGCTCTGGTGCTGGCACGCCACCGCGCTGGCCTGGCCTGTTGCGGCCAGGCGGTGGTGCTCTGCAGCCAGGATGCCCATGTGTCCCTGGCCAAGGCCCTCACGGTGATGGGGCTGCCGGCCACGGCCCTGCTCACGCTGCCGACCGATGCCTCGGGCGGTCTTGCCATCGAGGCTCTGGAGAGCAGGCTGAAGACACTGCGAACCCAGGGAGTGCCGGTTCTGGCTGTGGTGGCCACCGCCGGCACCACCGTGCGGGGAGCGGTGGATCCCCTCGAGTCGGTGGCGGATCTGTGCCGGCCTCAGGGGATCTGGTTGCACGTGGATGGGGCGATCGGAGGGGTGTACGCCCTCAGTGATCGCCATCGCCACCGGGTGGCGGGTCTGGCTCAGGCGGATTCGATCACCCTCAATCCCCAGAAGCTTCTGGGCATCACCAAAACCTCCTCCTTGCTGTTGCTGGCTGATCCGGCAGGTCTGGAGGAGGTGTTCGGCACGGGGCTTCCTTACATGGAGCCCAGCTGGGGGGGCAGCCATGGCGGCGAGGCAGGGCTGCAGGGCACCCGTCCCGCCGAAATCCTCAAGCTCTGGCTGGGCCTTCGGCAACTGGGCCTGGCGGGAATCGAAGCGGTGCTGGATGGCGCCATCGAGCGGCGGCGACATCTGCGCCAGCTGCTGGCCTCTGGTGACCGGCTCGACCTCAAGGACGGCCAGCTGCACCTTCTCGCCTTCTGCCCCGCCGGCTATGACGCCGAGCAGGCCACCCACTGGAGCGCCGAAACCCGCCAGCGCCTTCTGGCCGAGCAGTTGATGCTGTCGCGGCCCCTGTACGGCGGCCGCCATCACCTCAAGGCCGTGCTCGGCAACCCCCACACCAGGGCCGAACACCTGGAGCGGCTGGCGCAGCTGGTGCACGCCTCGCTTCTGCCGCAGCTCTGAAGACGACCAGGCCTGATCACCATTTCAGACCCATTTCTTTTGCACTGCCAACCCCAATCCCGTTTCATTTCCCGCTCCCTCACCAACCCCTATGGACCCATCCGCTCCGGAGACGCCCGACAAGCTCGCTTCCGCACCGTCTCGCTCCGACGATGCCGCCAGCCCAGCCAGGGGCTCAGGAGCGTCTGATCCCCCTGCCGGTGTCGAACGGGATCGGCGGCGTGGCCAGTGGGTGGCCGTCGTCACCGGGGCCCTGTCGATCCTGATCGGAGTGGCCTACCTGGTGTTGATCACGGTTCTGGATCGTCAGGGTCCCCTGCTGCCGCCTCCGCCGGAGGCCTTCGGCGTGGCGGCAGTGCGGTCTGCTCCGGCCGCTGCAGGGGCTCCACGACGCGGCGCAGGGCCAGATCGAGAAAGCGGCGCAGGGCTCCTTCCCGCCGGTTGAGCTCGAACTGGCGTTGCACCACCTCCTGCAGGCCGCCATCCCCCCAGTCCTGGTCCTGGTCGAAGTAGGTGATGAAGCTCCGCCCTGCCACCCGGGTCAGCCAGGCGGCGCTGACCGCCTGAATCGCGCGACCCACCAGCAGGGTCGGCAGCTGCAGGCTGAGAGCCCCGCTCAACAGGCTCACGCCCCCCTTGATCAGCCCCAGCCCCGCCAGGGTGCGACCCACCGAGAGGGCCAGATCCTGAGCTGAGGCGCGGCTGAGGGTGATGCCGTAGATCCGGCCGATCTCCACCACCATCTGGGCATTCACGGCGGCGGCACCGAGCAGATCCACCCCTGGCAGGGGCGTGACCGCCAACACCCCGGCACTGATCCACATGTAGCGATCCACGATCCGGTCCGCATCGCTGCGGCGCTGGCGGGCCAGCAGGGCGCGGCTGGCCTCACTCAGTCGGCGGCTCTGCAAAAGGATGTTGTCGGCGATCAGCTCTTCGCCGTCGCTGTGCAGCACCGCCGCCAGCCGGCCCAGCAGGGCGTCGACTTCAGGCGGAGGCTGCAGCGGACGGCCCCCTGGCATCGGCACGCTCTGGGGAGACGCACTGGCACTGACCACATCAGCGGCGGTCAGGCGGCCCTGGCAACGTTGGCGCAGCAGAGCCAGTAGCCGCTGTTCCTCCCGTTCACCGCGCAGGTCGCACTTGTTCAGCACCAGCAGCAGGCGTTTGCCCAGCCCGGCCAGGGTGTCGAACACCTCCAGCTCGCTGGCCCGCAGATCTCCGTCCACCACCAGCAGCAAAAGATCGGCCCGGGCCGCCTGATCGCGGGCGGCCTGCTCCCGTCGCTGCCCATCGACGCCGGCCTCCAGGATGCCGGGTGTGTCCACCAGGATCACCGCCCGGCGCAATCCCCGCAGCCGCAGCCGGTAGCGGTTAAAGCCGAGGGTGGATCCCATCGGGGCCCCCACCTCTCCCACCAGCTCGCCCAGCAGGGCGCGGATCAGGGAGGTCTTGCCGGCCGAACCACTGCCGAACAGCACGATCACCAGATCGCCGCGCTCCAGCTCCGCCTGCACCCGCTCCCGCTCCTGCCGCAGGGCCTCGCGAGCCACCGCATCCCGGACGCGATCGAGGGTGGCATCAATCGAGGCCAGCTGGCTCTGGGCCGCGTCCTGGCGATTGTTCGGTGGCGGCGGCAGCTCACCAGCGGCAGAGCCGCTGCGGCTGGAACGGCCGAGGCGCCGTCCTCCCTGGAGCCAGGGCCACACCAACCGGGCCAGGACCAGCAGCAGCCCGGCCAGCAGCAGCAGGGCGATCGGGCCCACCAGCCAGCCTGGGAGCCAGTAGCTCAACTGCCAGAGCAGCTGATTCACGGTCTGCAGCACCATGCCCACCAGCACCAGCACCGCCAGGGCGACGACGAGCCAGATCCAGGGCCTGGCGGGCAGCTTCATGGTGTTGGGCTCGTGGTGCCTGCGCCTCGGACCAGATCGCCCCAGAGGCCCGCGGCCAGGGCACTGCTGGCGTGGGTGGGGCGGTTGTCGTCATTGCCGAGCCAGACGCCAATCACCCAGTGGCGCCGCGGCTCGAACCCCACGAAGAGCAGATCCCTGCCCTCGTTGGTGGTGCCGGTCTTGCCACCCTCCTGCCCCCCCAGGTAGGCGGCGCTGCCGGTGCCACTGCGCACCACCGCGCGCAACAGATCCTGGAGAGCGCGGGCCGTGGCTTCGCTGCTCACCCGCCTCCCAGGGGCAACGGTGGCGGTGGGCTGACGCCCGCCTGGATCGCTCTCGCCACGGCTACTGCCTGCGGCACTGCCCGCCGCACTGGCTTTGCAGCGCTGGAGGGTGGCGGGATCGGCCAGCCGAGCACCCCCGCCACAGAGTTCCGCATCGGTGAGGCGGCGGATCGTGCTGGGCTGATGCCAGAGGCCGTTGTTGGCGATGGCGGCGTAGGCACCGGTGAGTTCCAGCAGCGTCACTTCGCTCTGTCCCAGGGCCAACCCCGGCACGGCCGCCAGGGGGCTGCTGATGCCGAGCACGCGGGCCTTGTTCACCACCGCCTCCAGGCCGACCCGCTGGGTGAGCCGCAGCGCAGCGGTGTTGCTGCTGCGCGCCAGGGCCTGCCGCAGGCTGAGGCTGCCGCCGCAAGTGCTGGCGAAGAACTGACCACGCCATTGCAGGGGGCCGCAGCCGATCCGATCTCCCGGCCTGGCCCCCTTCTCCAGGGCCACCAGATAGGGCACCAGCTTGAAGGTGCTGCCCGGCTGGCGCAGGGCCATCGAGGCGCGGTTGAACTGGCTCTGGCGATAGTCGCGGCCGCCGGCGATGGCCAGGATGCCGCCGCTGCGACTGTCGAGCACCACCACGGCACCCTGGCTGACGCCGCTGAAGGCCGGCCGAGCCAGGGAGTCGCGCAGCTGCCGTTCCACCCGTTGTTGCAGGGCTGGATCGAGGTGGGTATCGATCAGAAAGTTGCCCTCCTGTGCCACCTCCTGCCCCACCAGGGCCTCCAGATCACGGCGCACCTGATCGCTGTAGAACGGGGCATTGCGGCCAGGTCCATTGGATCGGCAGGCCTGTGGAGCGAGCTGCACCGGGCGGCGGCGGGCCCGGCGGGCCGCATCGCGACCGATCCGGCCGGTGTCCGCCATCTTGGCCAGCACACGGTTGCGAGAGTCCAGAGCGGCCTCGGGCGCCACACAGGGATCATTGCCGTTAGGGGAGGGCAGCAGCCCCACCAACAGGGCGGCCTCCTCCAGCTCCAGGCGAGCGGCCGGTTTGTCGAAGTAGTGGCGGGCGGCATCCTCAAAGCCCCAGCCGACCCCGAGGTAGACACGGTTGAGATAACTCAGCAGCAGATCGGCCTTGCTGAAGCGGGCTTCCAGCTGAAGGGCCACCAGCAGCTCCCGCCACTTGCGACCCAGTGTTTCCCCCTGTCCCACCTGCTCCGGATACAGGCTGCGGGCCAGCTGCTGGGTGAGGGTGCTGCCACCTTCCAGCACGCGGCCGCCCACCAGGTTGGTCACCAGGGCCCGGCCTGTCCCGATGGGATCCACCCCCGGATGCCACCAGAAGCGGCTGTCCTCACTGGCCAGCAGTGCATCGATCAACACACCCGGGTAGTCCCGCAAGGCGGCCAGCTCGCGATGCTCCACGCCCTCCGCCGAGCTGAGCGGCCGGTTGTTGCGGTCGTAGAGCGCCAAGGGTCCGCGCACGTTGGCCAGACTGCCGCGGATCGGCGCCTGCCACAGGGCCAGGCCCAGGAGCAGAGCCCCGCCACCGGCCAGACCGGCCAGGGCAAGGCAGGTGCCCAGCAGCAGGGGGGCCAGGCGGCGCTGCATCGGCTGGCGGAACACCAGCAGCGGCACCGGCCCGCGTTCTTCCGGGCCGAAAGCCACGGCGTCACCGTCCCGCAGCAGCAGCTCCTGCACGCGCCGACCCTGCCACCAGAGGCCGTTGGTGGAGCCGGCGTCCTGAAGCAGCCAATGCTGACCGCGCCATTCCAGGCGTGCGTGCTCACGACTCACGGCCGGGTGATCGATCACAATCTCCAGGTCGGGATCCCGGCCGATGCGCCAGAGACCGCCATGCAGGCGGAGCGTGCGCTCAGGCTTGATCTGCTCAAGCTTGGTGCGTTCAGCCTCGGCATGCTCTGCTGCTGCAGCGGAGGCCGATGGAGGCCCACCTCGCCCGGGAGATGCGGTGCCATGGCCATGGCGCGGCAGGGGATCCCTCCGGGAGCCATCGAGGCCGTAGAGCTCCAGTTGCGCTGCTGCCAGAGGAAGACCGGTCATGCCACCGAACGGGGCCGGCCAAGCAGATCCAGCAGGAAACAGGCCACGGCCACGTTGATCGCCACGTCCGCCAGGTTGAACACCGGAAAGCTCACTGGCACGAACTCCAGGAAATCCACCACGGCTCCAAGGCGCCAGCGATCGACACCATTGCCGATGGCTCCCCCCAGCAAGCATGCGCAACCGGATGCTTGCCAGACCCCCATGCGGGGCTGGGCCAGAAGCCACAGCACCAACCCCAGGGCCACCAGCAGGCTCACCAGACCCAGGGCGACGGTGGAGCCGGTGAACAGGCTGAAGGCGGCTCCGGTGTTGAACACCAGGCGCAGTTGCAGGATCCCGGGAATCAGGGTGTCCACCTGACCGGCGGCCAGTTGCTTCAAGGCCCAGTGCTTGCTGAGCTGATCCAGGATCACCAGCAGAGCCGCCAGCCCCAGGCAGAGCAGCTGGCGGCGGTTGGGTCGGCGCCAGAGGGTTGAACGGATCATGAGGGCAGGAGCAGCAGGCGCCGCAGCAGCAGGGCCACCACGGCAACGGCGCAGCAGAGCATCAGCTGGGGCAAGAGGGGCCCGATCGAATAGCTCATCAGCAACGGCACCAGGGTGCCGCTCCAACGGCCTGCCAGAGCCCCGAGCAGCAGGTTGGCGATGCCGCACAACTGAATCACCAGCAGGCCGATGGCGGCAGCACCGGCCAGGGAGAGGGGGTCGTTCATGCCCGGCTGGCGGGCCAGACGGCCCGTCAGCCAGGCCGCCGGCAGAAACCCGGCCAGATAGCCGAAGCCGGGATCCAGCACATAGGAGGGGCCACCACCGCCATAGAACACCGGCAGCTGGAACAGCCCCACGCTGAGGTACGCAACGGCCGCGAGCATGCTGCTGCGCGGGCCGCAGACCAGCGCCGTGAGCAACAGGCCGGGGACCTGCAGGGTGATCGGCAGGCTGACCAGCGTCCAGGCACCCGTGAGATCGTCCAGACCTCCGGAGGGAAGGGGAACGGCAGCCTGGATCAGGCCTCCAACCAGGATGAGCAGGAGTCCGGCGATGGCGCCGCTCCAGGTGGCAAGGGCCCGCAACGGCACAACCAAAGGGCTGGCGCCATCCTGCTGCAGCTAGGTTCACCTGACCAGACACCCTCGGGCCAGACAGGTTCGGGGGCGGAGTTCAGGCCCATGCCACCCAGACAGCCCGAACAGGCACCTCCGCCAGGCCAAGGCGTTCCGATCGAGGCCGCAGCCTCGGGTGAGGCGGCATCAGGTGATGCCGTGAACGACGTTGGTGGACATGACCATCCGGGACAGGAAGACGCGGCAACCGCGATTCCCCAGGAACCCGAGACGGTTGCTCTCCAGATTGGAGCGAGGGTCGAGGTATGCCGGCCCTTGCGCTATCTGAAGACTTCTGACCCGATGCCGATGTTGCGCCCCCCCGATCTGGTCGATCCGGGCGAGGTCGGCACGGTCACAGCCATCCGGATGATGGGTCAGGTCTCGGTGCGATTTCGTCGCGGCAGCTTCCTGATCAACAGCGATGATCTGAAGCTCTGCTGAGCATCTGAGCAACCTCGCTGACCAGCTCAGACCGAGTCAGGGCAAGGCGACACCGTCAGGTCGATAACGGGTGGGCTGTCCAGACGGCTGCGGCTCCTTCCAACGCCGCGGTCGGTCCACAGAGGCTGAGGTGAGGGCGGCGCAGGCAACGCTGTGCCGCTGCCTGAAGGGCTGCACCATCGAACTGGCCGGCTCGCTCCAGGGCCTGGTCCACGTAATCCGTGGGAAGTCCATGGCCCAACACCAGGGCCAGACGGTCGGCGATCTGGCCGCAGGTCTGCCGGCCCATGGCGTCCTGACCACGGAACTTGGCCAGGGCCAGCTCCAGTTCCTCAGCGTCCAGCGGGTGCTCCAGCAGTCGCTGCCATTCGTCCAGCAGCGAGCGGCAGGCATCGGCGGCGCGATCGGCCGACGTGGAGAGGTGGAACACGAACGGGGCGGCGCCGCGGCGGGCGGGCAGGTGGACACCCACGTCGTAGGCCAGCCCCTGCTCTTCGCGCATCACGACGAACAGGCGGCTGGACATCCCCATGCCCAGATGGCTGTGCAGCAGCCGCAGGGCCAGACCATCCTGTTCGCCCAGGGGCACGGTGGCTGCACCGAGCATCAGCACCATCTGTTCGGTGTCCTGGGAACAGAGGGCCAGGCGCTCCCCCGGCCGCCCCAGGGGACCAGTCCCCTTCAACGGCGCCTGGCTGCTCCAGGGTGACGCCTCCAGGCTGCGCTGCAGAAGCGTGATCAACGACTGAGGCACATCACCGCAGAGCACCAGCACGGCGCCGTGCGCCCCGAGGGTCTGGCGCAGCGGATCCAGGGCCTCCAGCTCCAGGCCCTGCAGGTCCGCCTCGAGCCCCAGGGGGTCATGACCGTAGGGCCCGTTCCCATAAAGCTGCTGGCGTAGACGGTCGTGGCAGAGCTGGAACGGATCCTCCTTCTGGCGCTGCAGGGCCTGCAGATTGAGCTGCCGCTCCAGCTCAAACTGATCGGCCCGCAGCCAGGGGCTCTGCACCATGGTCAGCAGCAGCGGCAGGAGCAGATCGGCATCCTCCCTGGCGCATTTGAGGCTCAGCAGCAGGTTGTCTTCGGAGGCCTCGCAGCGGAGCGCGGCGCCGCATCCCTCCACCAGATCGGCGAGGGCCTCCGGACCCAGGTCGCCGCAGCCGCGGGTCATCAGGCCAGCCAGGATCTGGTGGGCACCGCAGGCTCCCGCTGGATCGAGGCTGCTGCCTCCCCGGATCCAGAGCCGTGCCGACAGGATTGCCGGCCCGGGGCGATGGACCACCGCAAGGGGCAGGCCGCCTGGTAGCAGCATGGTCTCCGGCGTGGTGCGGAACAAAGACAACGTCGCGAGGGGCATCAGGCGGGAACGGCCTCCAGCACGCAGGCCAGGGCTGGATCAAACAGGGGCAGCATGCTCCGCTGCAGGCGAGCGGGGCTCCAGGCCTCGAGCAGCTGCAGGGGTTGCTCGAGAGGAGCATGGCGGCCCCAGAGCCCATTGGCGCCGATCAGTCCGGCTACCCCACCAGCGGCTTCGAGCCCGAATCGATAGGCATGCGCCACCAGGCGCCGACTTCGCTGCCACTCGGCCTCCGGCAGGGCCGTCTCGCCGAGCTCCTGCCACACCTGGGCGATCACCCGGCGCACTTCCGGCAGATCCTCGGGCTCGCACACCGCTTCCAGCAGCGCCAGGCTGCCGCACTCGAGCACGTGCAAGTCGAGATCGACGCTCTCAACGATCCGCAGATCTTCCCGCAACCGATCCACCAGCCGGCTGCGACGCCCCTCCGCCAGGGCGGTGGTGAGCAGGTCGGCGCCCATCACGGCCTCCTGCTCAACGGCCGCGGGCAGGGCCCAGGCCATCAGCAGGCGGGCAGCTTCCAGCCTGGGGATGGCGAGACGGTGGACTCCAGGGCGGAGACGCAGGGCCGGCGGCGAGGGTGGATCGCTGCTGGCGTCGAGCTCGGCCAGGGCACTGCCGATCAGCCGATCGAACCGCTGGTCCGCGGCCAGGGGACCCGTCTCCAGGCAGCCGCTGAGGGCCAGGATGCAACGGTCTGCCCCATAGAGCCGCCGCTGGAACTCGCCCATCACAGCGGGCGTGTGCTGCAGCAGGGCGTCGCGGCGGCCCAGGATCGGCAATCCATAGGGGTGATCCGGGCAGGCCAGAGCGAGCAGGCGCTGCATGGCGATCTCCTCGGGCTGGTCTTCGCTCTGGGCCAGTTCCTCCAGCACCACCTGGCGCTCCATGGCGAAGGCCTCCTCCTCCAGGCGAGGGCGTAGCACCAGATCCAGCAGCAGATCGAGGGCCTGATCGGCCGCGTCTGGTGGAATCAGCACGTGATAGTGCACGTCATCGAAGCCGGTGGCGGCATTGCTGCTGCCACCCAGGGCCTCGATGCGCCGGTCAAACTCACCGGCCTCGAGGTGGGCACTGCCCTTGAACACCATGTGCTCGAGAAAGTGGGCCACACCGCTCTCCTGCGGAGCCTCCCAGGCACTGCCGGCCCGGCACCAGAGGTTGAGGCAGATGAGCGGCGCGTCCGGCAGGGACAGGCTGACCACCGGAGCCCCGTTGGCGAGATGGTCGAGCTGAGGGGGCGCCAGCTCCGGCAGCAGCAGCGGCGACGCCCCCTGGGGCACGGCAACGGGCACGGTGGCAGAAGCATGGCAGGATCTGCATTCTGCTGCTGCCACCGGCGGCACGCGCCCGTCCCTGCCGCCCATGCCCACCACTGAGGCCCAGCGCGCCGAGGGTGTCCATCCCCTGGTGGATGCTCTGGCCGAGAGAATCCGCCAGCAATGGGCGCTCCTGCCGGAGCTGGCCCCGCTGGCGGTGGACCCAGCCCTGGAGGCCATCACCGGCAGCCTCGATGGCGAGCACCTGTTCATCCGCAACGAGCTGCGTCAGTGCCGAGGATTGCGCAAGCTGCACCTGGAAACGGCACGGTTAGGGGCCGGCCTTCAGATTCTCCACTGCGTCTTCTTTCCGGATCCTCGCTACGACCTGCCCGTCTTCGGCGCCGACATCGTGGCGGGGCGCGGCGGAGTGTCGGCCGCCATCGTGGATCTATCTCCGGTGCGTGGGGATCTCCCTGAAGGAATCGATGCAGCCCTGGAGGGGCGAGAACGCCACACCTATGAAGGCGAACGGGAACTACCCCCGTGGGGCTCGATCTTTTCCCGGCACGTGCGCTTCGTGAGGCCGGCCAATCCCCAGGAAGAGGAGTGGTTCATCGAGGAGGTGGCCTGTTTCCTGCAGATCCTGGGCGAGGCGATCAGGGGCACCGAACCGCAATCCAGCCAACATCCGAATACGATCAAGCGCTGGGCTGGTCAGCTCCACTATTGCAAGCAGCAGAAACAAAACGACAAGACCAGGCGGGTCCTGGAGAAAGCCTTCAACCCCGAATGGGCCGACCGCTACATCGAGGAGCTGCTGTTCGACGACCCGGCGCCGCTTTGAGTCTCGGAGGGCTCCACTCCCGCCCCCTGGTCCTGGGTCTTGGCCTGCTGGTGCTGGTGCTCGGCGGAGTGATCCTGTTGCGACAACGGTCCACGCCTCCGGCCCGACCTGCTCCGGCCCCTGCGAGTGCCACGACCCAGACGCTGGAGGCGGTCTCCGCCCTGGGCCGGCTTGAGCCGGACGGTGATGTGCGCAAGCTGGCCGAACCGATGAACGGCATGGGGGGCAGCCCACGCATCCAAACCCTGCTGGTCGAGGAAGGCGATTTGGTGCGGCGCCAACAGGTGCTGGCCACCTTCGACAGCCGCCCGGGCCTGCTGGCTCAGAAGAATGTGCTCATCACCCGGATCAACAGTCTCCAGAATCAACTGGTGCTGCTGGAGCGGGAAACCAGCCGCTACCGCCGCCTCGCCAGCGCCGGAGCCACCGCCACTGGTGATCTGGAGGTGAGGGAGATCAAGCTGCTCGAACTGAAAGGCAATCTCGACGAGGCCCGATCGGAGCTGCGCCGGGTCGAAACCGACCTGGTGGACAGTGAACTCAGGGCCCCGATCGATGGCACCGTGCTGCACATCTGGACCCGGGCGGGCGAGCGTCCGGGGGCGAACGGCATTCTCGAGCTTGGCGGTGGCACTGGTATGGAAGCCATTGCCGAGGTCTACGAGAGCGATATCGACCGGATCAGGCTGGGGCAGAAGGTGCGGATCACCAGCGAAAACGGCGGGTTCAGTGGCAGCCTGGCCGGCCGCGTGATCCGGATCAGCCCGCAGGTGCGCCAGCGGGATGTGCTCTCCACCGACCCCACCGGCGATGCCGATGCCCGGGTGGTGGAGGTTCGTCTGGCGATTGATCCAGCCGATATGGAACGGGTGCGTCGCCTCGCCGGCCTCAAGATCGTCACCCGCTTCGAGAGCTGAGGTGGATCGGATGCAACCCCTGGCGGCACTGGCTTCGCTGTGGTCGTCCAGGCGCATTCCGATGTCCTGGCTGCTGCTCACCCGTCAGCCGGCCCGGTTGGCCGTGGCCCTGGCGGGCATCTGCTTCGCCGGCATCCTGATGTTCATGCAGTTCGGCTTCCGCGACGGACTGTTCGATGCCAGTGTCACGATCCACAAGCTCTTCGATACCGACCTGGTGCTGCTGAGCCCCCGCTCCAGCAGTTCGGTGAGCATGGCGGGCTTCCCTCGGCGCCGGTTGGTTCAGACCCTGGCCGATCCGGATGTGGCCGGGATCACCCCGGTGCACTGGAGCCTGCTGCTCTGGCGCAATCCCCAGACCCGGGCCACCCGCTCCCTGCTCACCCTGGGCTTCGAGCCCGACGACCCCCTGTTCACCGATCCCAGCCTGGCTGCCAAGAGCCAGGTGCTGACCCAGCGGGGTCGGGTGCTGTTCGATGAGCTGTCCCGGCCAGAATTCGGCCCTGTGGCCGAATGGTTCCGCCAGGGCCGGCTGGTCGAGAGTGAAATCTCCGGCAAACGGGTGCGGGTGGCGGGGCTGGTGGCCCTGGGAACCTCGTTCGGCGCCGATGGCAATCTGCTGACCAGCAGCGAGACCTATCTCAGCCTTCTGCCCGAAACGCCACCCGGCAGCATCGAAGTCGGTCTGATCCGCCTGCGACCGGGAGCCGACCCCGCAGCTGTGCAGCGTCGCCTGGAGGCGGCCCTGCCGCAGGACGTGCGCGTCTACACCAAGCAGGGCTTCATCAACTTCGAGATGAACTACTGGCGCGACAGCACCTCGATCGGCTTCATCTTCACCCTCGGTGCGGCAATGGGCTTCATCGTGGGCTGTGTGATCGTCTACCAGATCCTTTATTCCGACGTCAGTGATCACCTGCCCGAATACGCCACCTTGATGGCCATGGGCTACCGCCTCTCCACCCTGCTGGGCGTGGTGGCGCGTGAAGGCTTCTTTCTGGCGATCCTCGGCTACCTGCCGGCCTACGCCGCCGGCGAAGGCCTCTACGTGCTGGTACGCAACGCCACCAACCTGCCGGTGGGCATGGACACGCCTCGTGCGGTGCTGGTCTTCGGCCTGATCCTGGTGATGTGCATGGGCTCAGCGGCCCTGGCCATGCGCCGGTTGGCCGATGCCGATCCAGCTGAAATCTTCTGATGCTCTTCTCTGAATCTCTGTTCTGAATCTCTCTTCAGGACCTCCTTTCATACCGCTTCCGTTCCCCTTCCCCGGCCATGTCCGTCGACCCTCTTGCCACCGCGAATGCGCCCCAGCAGGGCGGCCCCAGCGTGGCGCTGCGGGGCCTGAGCCACTGGTACGGAAGCGGCGCCATGGAACGGCAGGTGCTGCAGGGGATCGATCTGGAGATTCATCCCGGCGAGGTGGTCTTGCTCACAGGACCATCCGGCTGCGGCAAGACCACCCTGCTCACCCTGGTGGGGGCCTTGCGCCAGGTGCAGGAGGGATCGGTGCGGGTGCTCGGCCAGGAGCTGCTCGACTCCAACAGGCGCCAGCGTCAGCGGCTTCGCCGTCAGATCGGCATGATCTTCCAGGGGCACAACCTGCTGGGCTTCCTCAGCGCTGAGCAGAACGTGCAGATGGGCTCCGACCTGCTCCCCGGTCTCGGCTATCGCGCCCGCCGCGACCAGGCCCGTGAATGGCTGCGGGCCGTGGGCCTGGGCGATCACCTCGGCAAGCTGCCCCACGATCTGTCCGGTGGCCAGAAGCAGCGCGTGGCGATCGCGCGTGCCCTGGCTTCCCATCCGCGCCTGCTGCTGGCCGACGAGCCCACCGCCGCCCTTGACAGCCGCAGTGGGCGTGAAGTGGTGGAGCTGCTGCGGGGGCTGGCCCGGGAGCAGGGCTGCGCGGTGCTGATGGTGACCCATGATCCCCGCATCCTCGATGTGGCGGATCGTCTGGTGCGGATGGAGGATGGCTGCCTGCAGGAGCAGGCAGATCCACGGCCGCTGGTGAATGCCACGGCCTGAGCCAGGTCTGGAGCGGGGTGTTGGGCTGGGCGGTGTTTCGGGAATCCCCAGCCGGACGCTGTCTGACGATTGGCTAGGGTTGAAGTTCAGTCATTTCCACTTACCGCAGGCCGTATGTCCAAGCGCAGGAATCTCAAGAAGGAAAAACAGGAACGCAATCGCGCTTACGCGCGCAAGTTCAAGAAGCGCAAGCTGCGCAACGATGGCCGCGGTGAAGGGGCCGGCAATGGCGTGACCGGCACGGCCAACAACGGCGGCGCTGCTGATTGAGTCCAGCTTCTTGCTGGGCCCGGAGAGTCAAGGATCCTGCGGGATCCTTTTTTTTCGCCCCACTGTTGTCCCGGCGCCCGACCGACCGCCTCGTCATCACCGGCGCGCCCCTTGCTCTGCGCCTTGCTGCTGCCTCTGCTTCTGCAGACCCGCAGCCTGTACCCCCTCCTGATCGGCCATGTTTCTGAGCGTCGTCATCCCCACCTACAACCGCCTGCCGATCCTGCGGAAATGCCTGCTGGCACTGGAGGCTCAGCAGCTGGCAGCGCCGGTTGAGGATTTCGAGGTGGTGCTGGTCGACGACGGCTCCACCGACGACACCGTCACCTGGCTTGAGCAGCAGGCCGATCTGCTTCCCCATGTGCGCCTGATCCGCCAGGAACACGGAGGCCCGGCCGAAGGGCGCAACCGCGGTGTCGATCATGCCCACGGCGATGTGATCGTGTTCATCGACAGCGATCTGGTGGTGCTGCCCGACTTCCTCTGCTGCCATGCCCGCGCCCTGCAGCGCAGCTGGCAGAGCCGCGGCGACAAGCTCTGCTTCACCTATGGCGCCGTGATCAACACCGCCAACTTCGAGGAACCCACCAGCGAACCGCACAAGCTCAACGACCACTCCTGGGCCTACTTCGCCACCGGCAACGTGGCGATCGATCGGGAGCTGCTGGAGCGCGCCGGCCTGTTCGACACCAGCTTTCGCCTCTACGGCTGGGAGGATCTGGAGCTGGGGGAACGACTGCGCAGGCTTGGTGTGGTGCTGGTCCGTTGTCCTGAAGCCGCCGGCTATCACTGGCATCCGCCCCTGAGCCTTGAGCAGATCCCTGATCTGATCCGGGTCGAACGCGAGCGGGCCAAGATGGGGCTGGTGTTCTTCCGCAAGCACCCCACCCGGCGGGTGCGCTTCATCATCCAGTACACCTGGCTGCATCGCGCCCTCTGGGAGCTGCTCACGCTGGGTGGTCTGCTCAATGAACGCAGCCTCAGACCTCTGCTGGCCTGGCTGATTCGCCATGGCAAGGCAGGGCTGGCGATGGAGCTGCTGCGGCTGCCGCTCAACCGCATCGGCGTTCGGGCGCTGTATGGGGAAGCGCGCCAGGCCTGAGGGGCTGTGGAGCCAGCAACACCATTTGATACGGTGTCTGGGTCCTATTCACCGCACACCTGTCCGTTTCGGGTGATCGGGCATGACGTTGCCAATCCCTCCTTCCAGGGTAGTTGGCGTCTTTCAGTCGTGCCAACGGATCCCAGGCAGGTGGAGGCCAACCCGAAACTTCCCGATTCATGGCTGTTGTCACCCTTTCCGAAATGATGGAGGCGGGTGCCCACTTTGGGCACCAGACCCGCCGCTGGAATCCCAAGATGTCGCGCTACATCTATTGCGCGCGCAACGGGGTCCATATCATCGATCTCGTGCAGACTGCCGTCTGCATGAACAATGCCTACAAGTGGGTGCGTAATGCCGCCCGCAGCGGCAAGCGTTTCCTGTTCGTGGGCACCAAGAAGCAGGCCTCCGAGGTGATCGCCATTGAGGCCACCCGCTGCGGCGCGTCCTATGTGAACCAGCGTTGGCTGGGCGGCATGCTCACCAACTGGACCACGATGCGGGCCCGCATCGACCGCCTCAAGGACCTGGAGCGCATGGAGAGCTCCGGTGCCATCGCCATGCGCCCCAAGAAAGAAGGCGCTGTCCTGCGACGTGAACTGGAGCGTCTGCAGAAGTATCTGGGTGGCCTGAAGAACATGCGCCGCCTGCCGGACGTGGTTGTTCTGGTGGACCAGCGCCGTGAGACCAACGCGGTGCTCGAGGCCCGCAAGCTGGACATCCCCCTGGTGTCGATGCTCGACACCAATTGCGATCCGGACCTCTGCGACGTGCCGATTCCCTGCAACGACGACGCCGTGCGTTCGGTGCAGCTGGTGCTCGGCCGCCTCGCCGATGCCATCAATGAAGGCCGTCACGGTGCGCAGGACCAGCGCGGTGCCGACGACGAGAGCTGAGTCGTCTCGAACAAACCCGGTTACACCATCGTCGTCTGAACTGTCCGCCCTGGTGGTGGACGCGATCCAGAGGGGGAGAGTCTGGCGACCTCTCCTCCATTCCTCATTTCTTCTTTCGAGAGACTCGGGCGCTACGCCACGCCAGTTCGCCGGTCCACCGCATTGGCGCTGGCTGGTCACACGGGTCTGCCGCGACGCCCAGGCGGCTTCAGACACTGGGCACCTTTCCTTCCTTTCCACCCCACCCATGGCTGAGATTTCAGCGAAGCTTGTCAAGGAACTGCGCGACAAGACCGGCGCAGGGATGATGGACTGCAAGAAGGCCCTGGCCGAATCCGCCGGGGACATGACCAAGGCCAGCGAGTGGCTGCGCCAGAAGGGCATTGCCAGCGCCGAAAAGAAAGCTGGCCGCACGGCCGCTGAGGGCGCCATCGGCAGCTACATCCACACGGGTGCCCGTGTTGGCGTGCTCGTGGAGGTGAACTGCGAGACCGACTTCGTCGCTCGAGGCGAAGTGTTCCAGGAACTGCTGCGCAACGTCGCCATGCAGATCGCCGCCTGCCCGGGTGTGGAATATGTCGCCGTCGACGACATTCCTGCCGAGATCGCCGAGCGCGAGAAGGCGATCGAGATGGGCCGCGATGACCTGGCGGGCAAGAAAGAGCAGATGAAGGTGAAGATCGTCGAAGGCCGCATCGGTAAGCGTCTTAAGGAGATGGCCCTGCTGGAGCAGGCCTTCATCAAGGACAACACCCTGACCGTGGCGGAACTGGTCAAGCAGGTGGCCGGCAAAGTGGGCGAAAACATCCAGGTGCGTCGCTTCACCCGCTATACCCTCGGCGAAGGAATTGAAGTCGAGCAGTCTGACTTTGCCGCCGAAGTGGCCGCCATGTCCGGCAAGGCAGCCTGAGCCGCTGATCACTCCCGACTCACCGATGTCCCTGCTCGAAGCCAGACGAACCCGTCTGGCCCTGATCGACCAGGTGAAACGTGGCAATGCCAAGCGATACAGAGCCCTGGCCCTGTATCTCCAGGTGCTGCGCGAAGGCCTGCTGAACCGGATTCAGCAGGCCTGTTTTCATCTGGCCACGCAGGTTTTTCCCCAACGCTATGCCGCTCTGCGGCCGCCCCAGCGTCTGGAACTGCATCGCCGTCTTGAGGCGCTGGTGGAACGGTGCAGCACCCTGCTCACGGTCGAGCAGCTCGCGGTTCTGGCTCACCAACAGGCCCAGCAGAAGATTGCTCGCAGTCAGCGCCAGCAGCGCCGGTTTCTGCAGTCGCTGCGTGACTCCGTCGAGGAGACGGTGCAACCTCCTGAGCGAGAGCAGCTTGAACCACTGCCTCAGGGGTCGATCCGTCTGGGACTCGATCTGCCCCTGTCCACTGATCTGTTGGCCGGCCAGGAATTGTTCACCTCCGGGTTGCCATCACCGCTGGCAGCTTCGGAAGCAGCGGCCCGTGGAGCCGTTTCCATCGATCAGCCCAGCGACGCCGAGGGGCCTGCTGATCCAGACAGCGATGTGTTTGACCTCGAGGGGCTTGATGACGGCCTCGACGACGGACTGGATGACGGCCTCGCAGAGGAGGATCTGGAGATCCCTGGGGTGGAGTCCCCCGGATCATCCGATCCAGAGTCCGAGGGCTCCCATTCGGCCTTGATGGCGGCCTTCGGGCAGTTGCTGGAGGCTTCCCTGCGTGATGGTCCCGCCGGCCTGAGTGACCAGACTCGATCCGGTCGTGTTGATCAACAGGATCAAGCTCAGTCGAATCAGTTTCGCTCGGGTCTTCCTGAATCAGCTCTGCCTGAGATTGATCAGCCTGAGACTGCCCAGGATGAGCCAGGTCAGCTTGCGCCGGACTCCACCACACAAGAGTCTCTCTGGACTCAGGGATCGTTGCCTGCGGATCCTGTGGGGCTGACGCTGTGGTTCGAGGGCATGGAGGCGGCGCTGACACGCCGGCTGCGCAATCTCTCCCATGCGATCAATGTGGAGTTGCTGCGCCTGGGGCTGATCCGCAGCCTGCTGCCTGTGAACCTGCTTGATGCGGTGCTGCAGGGCCAGGTGGATACCCTGCCAGCGGGACCCAACCTGGTACGACTGGCTCTGTCCTTCCCCGATCCAAGTGGGCAGGGCAGTCTCGAGTCGATCGCGCTGTTGTTGCGTTCGGCTGATCTCGAACTGGAGCTGCCCAGCCTGCGAACCTGCCGGCGAAGGCTGGAGCAGATGCTGCAGGAGGATCGCAGAATGGCTGAGCAGTTTCGCCGTCTGGAGCGGCGGATCCAGGTGCTGGAAGCCGAGGTTCTGTGGCTGGAGGACAACAACAGGCTGAATCCAACTCAGGAGCCATCCCCACAGGAGATCTCCCAGCGGGAAGGCTCCCCGCAGGAGCCACCGGCGAGCTGAACGCGGAGCGGTGGCTCCGGGATCTGCAACAGGCCCTGCGCCTTGAGGTGGAGCGGGGTTGTGTCGATCTGATGGGCCGTCAGCAGCGCTTCAGTGCCTTTGCGGCGGAGTGCTGGCAGGCGGTGCCGCTATCGCTCCGGACGGAGGAACGGAGCCAGGCCCGGAGTTTTGCCGAGGCCTTCGCCACCTATGGCCAGTTGAGTGTGGCCCGCCGTCAGAGCCTGGTGCGCCGCTGCCGCCAGTGGCTGCACGACTGGCAACGGAGCCGGCAACCCAGCAGCCCCGTGGCTCCACCCCGACTGCGGCTCTCCCCCGATTCCTGCCAGGCCCCGCGTCGTGGCTCCGGGCGGCTGCAGCTCGACACCCCCCTGGCAGAGATGCCCGGCGTCGGGCCGAAAACCGCCGCTCGCCTGGCGGCCCTGGGACTGCTGCTGGCCAGAGACCTGCTGCACTACTACCCACGCGACTACCTCGACTACGCCCATCTGGTGCGCATCTCCGCCCTGGAACCGGGCCGAACCGCCACGATCGTGGCCAGCGTGCGGCGCTGCCATGCCTTCAACAGCCCGCGCAACCCCAACCTCTCGATCCTGGAGCTGCATCTGCAGGACTGCACCGGTCGTCTGCGGGTCTCCCGTTTCTTTGCCGGAAAACGCTTCGCCTCGCCGGGCTGGCTGAAGGGCCAGCAGCGTCTCTATCCGCCGGGCGCTGATGTGGCTGTGAGCGGGCTGGTCAAGGACAGCCCCTACGGCCCCTGTTTCCAGGATCCGCTGATCGAGGTGCTGGAGGACCCCCGTGCCCTGGTGCGATCCGAGCAGATCGGCCGCATGGTGCCGGTCTATGGCCTCACCGAAGGGCTGGGTGCCGATCGGCTGCGTCAGATCGTGGCAGGGGTGCTCGGCCTGGCGTCGGCTCAGCCCGATCCATTGCCCCTGGCGATCCGTCAGCACCACGCGCTGATGGAACGGTCCGGCGCCCTGGTGGCGATCCACCGTCCTACCGATGCAGCCCAGCTGCAGGCGGCCCGGCGGCGTCTGGTCTTCGATGAGTTCCTGTTGCTGCAACTGGCGCTGTGCCGCCGCCGGCAGGAGTTCCGCAGTCGGATCGCACCGGTGCTGCAATCTCCGGCCGGCGGCACCACTGATGGCACGACCGGCACTGCCAGTCCAACTCCCACTCCCACATTGGTGGAGCGCTTCCTGGACCTGCTGCCCTTTCCCCTCACCGGTGCCCAGCAACGGGTCTTGAGCGAGATCCGCCGCGACCTGGCCCGCCCCCAGCCCATGGCCCGCCTGGTGCAGGGGGATGTGGGCAGCGGCAAGACCGTGGTCGCCCTGGCGGCCCTGCTGATCGCCGTCGAGGCCGGTTGCCAGGGGGTGCTGATGGCCCCGACGGAAGTGCTGGCCGAGCAGCATGTCGCCAAGATCGGTGCCTGGCTGCCGCAGCTTCATGTCAGCAGCGCCCTGCTCACCGGATCCACTCCGGCGGCGCGGCGGCGGGAGCTGCTCCAGGACCTGATCAACGGCCAGCTGCAGGTGCTGGTGGGAACGCACGCGCTCCTGGAAGACCCGGTGCAGTTCCAGCGGCTGGGTCTGGTTGTTGTGGACGAGCAGCACCGGTTCGGCGTGCGTCAGCGCAACCGTCTGCTGGCCAAGGGCCTGCAGCCCCACCTGCTCACGATGACGGCCACGCCGATTCCCCGCACCCTGGCGTTGTCGTTGCATGGCGATCTGGACGTGAGCCAGATCGACGAGCTGCCCCCCGGTCGCCAGCCGATCCGGACCCGCTGCCTGCGTGCCAGCCAGCGCCATGAGGTTCATGCCTTGATCCGGGAGCAGGTGGCCGCGGGGCAGCGCGCCTACGTGGTGCTGCCCCTGGTGGAGGAATCGGAGAAGATCGACCTGCTCTCGGCGGTGGCGGTGCACCGGCAGCTTCAGGAGGAGGTCTTCCCCGACCTGCAGGTGGGTCTGCTGCATGGCCGGCTCGGCAGCGACGACAAGCAGAGGGTGCTCACGGCCTTCGCCAACGGCGACTGCCAGGTGCTGGTCAGCACCACGGTGGTGGAAGTGGGGGTGGATGTGCCGGAGGCGAGCGTGATGGTGATCGAGCATGCCGAGCGCTTCGGACTGGCTCAGCTGCACCAGCTGCGCGGCCGCGTCGGTCGTGGCAGCGCCGCCTCCCAGTGTCTGCTGATCCATGACGGCAACAGCGCCCTGGCACGGCAGCGGCTGGAGGTGCTGGTGGGCAGCAGCGATGGCTTTGCCATTGCCGAGATGGACCTGCAGTTGCGTGGGCCCGGTGCGGTGCTCGGAACCCGGCAGTCCGGTCTGCCGGATCTGGCCCTGGCCAGCCTCACGGACGATGGCTCCGTGCTGGAGCTGGCCCGGGATGTGGCCCAGGCGTTGATCGCAGCGGATCCCAATCTGGAGCACCATCGTGGCCTGGCCGAAGCGCTGGCGGAGCAGCGGCAGCGGCAGCTGGAAGCGGCCCGCTTGAATTGAGCGGGTGGCAATTCTGCCAACCCCCTGCTTGATTCCCCGATGCTGCGTCCCTGGAGTGCCATCCCGATCGATGACGCTGGCGAGCCGCTCGAGGCGCTGCCGATGGCGCTGCTGCGGCTGGAACCCCATCCGTACCAGGTGCTTGGCGCCCCCTATGGCACGGCGGAAGGGCCCTTTCGCCTGCGTCGCGGTGTGATCGAGCGGCTGTTGCAGGCTCAGGAACAGCTGCAGCGCCACCACCCGGGCTGGAGGCTTGCCATTTTTGATGCCTGGCGGCCGGTGGCCGTCCAGAGCTTCATGGTGCGCCATACCGTGATCGAGGAGTGTGGTCGACTGGGCTTGGATCCAGCTCCGGCACTCGCCCTGGTACAGGGCGACGCAGAGGCCGACGCCATCGCCCCTGCCCAGCGGCAGGTGGTGGAGCAGGTGGGTCGCTTCTGGGCTCCACCCAGCGACGATCCGGCCACGCCACCGCCCCACAGCACCGGAGCAGCCGTGGATCTCACCCTGGCGGACTCCGCCGGAGTTCCTCTGGCGATGGGGGGCGCCATCGATGCGCTCGATGCTGTATCGGAACCCGATCACTACCGGGCCGCCGCGGAGCAAGACCCCTCGAGTGAGGCGGGCACCTGGCAGCGGCGACGCCATGGGCTACGGCAGGCGATGGAGTCGGCCGGGTTCCGGCAACACCCCAATGAGTGGTGGCACTTCAGCCACGGCGACCAGCTCTGGGCCTGGCGGCAGGGAGCTGCACAGGCCCGTTACGGGCGCTGTCTGGATTGATGGGCTGCGGCAGGCCTAACGGGCTGGGGCCGTGGGGCCTGAATGCAGGCCGAGCTTGCGGCGTAACTGGGCAGCCTGGCCGGCACTGAGCAGGCCCTGGGAGAGGCAGCCATCAATCGTTCGGCTGGTCATGTCCGCCTGCATCCCGCGCAGCTTCTGTTTCACGGCCTCTGGCTGGTCGGCGAAGGGCGCCAGATGCCGCTGGTACGCCGCGGTGATCGTGCTCACCTGACAGGTCTGCTGATCGGGCTGGTAAATGGTGGGCTTGCCGGGTGGACGGGGCGGTTTGGCCGGTTCCGCCAGGGCGGCCGTTCCGATCGACAGACAGACAACCGCCAGCAGATACAGCTGCCGGGCCCTGGGCATCAGACGACGCTGGGTGGAACGGTGCTGCTGCATGACCCGGAGCGGGATGAGGAGATGGGAACGGATACGGGCTGAGCTGATCAGTCTCAGAGGCTGGCAGCGGTCAGCAGATCACGCACGGCTGCATCGCCTTCACGGGCCACGAAGTCGCCGAAGCTGCGCCGCCCTCCCCGTTCAGCCCAGGCCCTGAGAAGCGGCTCCAGGGTGGCCTCAAGATTCTCAAGAGGCATGCGCTCCAGGTAAGGCTGGGCCAGCCGGGTGAGGTTGGGCGAGCCGCCGAGCCAGAGCTGGTACTGATCGACGCCACTTCCCACCAGACCGATTTCCGCCATGTACGGCCGGGCGCAACCGTTCGGGCAGCCGGTCATGCGCACCAGAATCTGCCGATCAATGCCGAGCCGGCCCAGAAGTGCCTCCAATCGATCCAGTACCGCCGGCAGGATGCGCTCCGATTCGGTGATCGCCAGTCCACAGGTGGGCAGGGCTGGGCAGGCGATCGCGTGGCGGGCAAGCAGCGGCGGCGCCTCCGGCGTTTCGAAACCGAGATCAGCCAGGGCCAAGCGCAGGCTGGCCCGCTGGCTGGTGCCGATGTTGCAGAGCAGCAGGTCCTGGTTGGGAGTGAGGCGCACCTCCAGCTTGAAGGTATCGACAAGCTTGCGGAGGCCCAGCTTGAGATCTCCCTCGAGGCGGCCACAGAGGACGGGCAGTCCCACGAACCAGAGGCCACTGCTCTGACGATGCCAGCCGAGGTAGTCGGTGAGCTTGGTGGTGGGCTCCTGGCGCAGACCCTTGATCGGATGGGAGAAGTAACGCTGCTGCAGTTCGTCGCGGAACCAGGCGATGCCGCGGTCGTGGATCAGATATTTCATGCGCGAGTGGCGCCGCTGGTGGCGGTCACCGTGATCGCGCTGCAGGGCCACGATCGCCTGCAGAAGATCGAAGATCCCATCCGCCGCCACATAGCCGAGCGGATCGGCGATGCGGGCAAAGGTTTCCTCCTTGTTGTGGGTGCGGCCCATGCCGCCTCCCACATACACGTTGCAGCCCTGGGGACGGCCGGAAGGATCGGTGAACAGCACCAGGCCCACGTCCTGGGTGAGCAGGTCAACGGAGTTGTCACCGGGAACGGTGACCGCCACCTTGAACTTCCGCGGCAGATAGGTGGTTCCATACAGAGGCTCTTCGGGCGTGCCGCTGTAGATGTGGCCGTCCACCTGCCGCTGCCGCGCCTTGCGGACCGGAGCCGCCGCTTTGATGCGGTAGCTGAGGTCGCCATCCACCCAGAGGTCCAGGTAGGTGCCCTCCGCAGCCTGGGGAGCAAGCAGGTCGGCGATCTGATCGGCCAGCTCTCGGGCCGCTGGATAGCCACCCTTCTCAAAGGGAGCGGCGGGGGCCATCACATTGCGGTTGATGTCGCCGCAGGCCGACAAGGTGGAGCCCAGGGATCGGATGATCGTGCCGATCACCTCCTTGATGTTCCCCTTGCGGATCCCATGCATCTGGAAGGCCTGGCGGGTGGTGATCCGCAGAGTTCCGTTGCCGAGCCGGTCGGCCAACGTATCCAGGGCGAGATAGAGATCGGTGGGGATACGACCACCCGGGTTGCGCAGGCGCAGCATCAACTGCCAGTCCTTCTCCTTGCCCTTCTCGCGGTTGTCGCGGTTGTCCTGCTGGTAACTGCCGTGGTACTTGAGGATCTGAACGGCGTTCTCACTGAAATGTGAGACACCATTGACCAGTTCCGTGGCCAGAGGTTCTCGCAGAAAGCCGCTTTCGCGTTTGAGACCCTCCAGCTTGGACGGGGCTTTGGCGGCAATGGCTGGATTCAGGCTGGTCTCGGATCCCGTCTCTGCCTCAGGGGTCGACACCGCCGACGCGCTGGCGGGGGCCGTCGTCTTGGGCATTGCGGATCCGGCGGGCACGGGAAGGACTCGAAACTAGCGAATGGTGTGCCAAACAGAGGGGTCGTCCCCACACCGTTCAATACAGTCGTCCATTGCTGTGGCTGGAGCGTGTCCACCTTCCTGCTGGAGATCGGTACCGAGGAACTGCCCGCCGACTTCGCTCAATCCGCCCTGTCTCAGCTGGAACAGCTGGTGAGCGCCGATCTGCTGGTGAGCCGCCTCAGCTTTGGGCGTGTGCGCTGCCTCGGCACACCGCGGCGGCTGGTGGTGCTGATCGATGGACTTGCCGAACGGCAGGAGGATCTGGAGGAGGAACGCAAGGGGCCCCCTGAAGCCCAGGCCTTCCGGGATGGTGCCCCAACAGCGGCGGCCATCGGCTTCGCCCGCCGTTGCGGCGTGGCCGCCGAGCAGCTCGAGGTCCGGGACACCCCCAAGGGTCCCTTTGTCTTCGCCCGCATCCTCGACCCGGGCCGGGCCGCTGCGGATCTGCTCACCGACCTGGTGCCGGCCTGGATCAACGGGCTTCAGGGCCGTCGTTTCATGCGCTGGGGCGAGGGCGACGATCGCTTCAGCCGGCCGATTCGCTGGCTTGTGGCCTTGCTGGGCGAGAACGTTCTGCCGGTGACGCTGTCGGGCAGCGATCCCCAGGTGACAGCGGGAAACCGCAGCCGCGGGCATCGCCTCTCCGGCGCCGATGTGGCCATCGCGTCAGCAGAGTCCTATGAGGCCGCTCTCGCGGCCTCTGGTGTGGTCGTCGATCGCCAGATCCGTGCCGATCAGATTCGCCGGATGATCGAAGTGGCTGCCACTGCCCTATCGGCCCAGGCCGATCTGCCGGAGGAGCTGTTTGAGGAGCTCACCGACCTGGTGGAGGCGCCGCTGTTGATCGAAGGGGCCATCAGCGATCACTCCCTGGACCTGCCACCCGAGGTGCTCAGCACCGTGATGCGGGCCCATCAGCGCTACGTGCCGCTTTATCAGCTCACGGCGGAGCGCGATCCCCTGGCCCTGGAGGCCCGCTCCAGCCTGCTGCCTCGGTTCCTCTGCATCGGCAATGGCCTGCCCGAAGCCACAGACACCGTGCGCCGGGGCAACGAGCGCGTTCTCAAAGCCCGCCTCGCTGACGCCGCCTTTTTCCTCGAGGCCGACCGGGCCGTGGCCAGCATCGATCGGCGCGATCAGCTGCACCGGGTGGCCTTCGCCAAGGGACTGGGCAGCCTGCGGGATCGCTGCGAGCGGCTGGAGTGGTGCACCGATGTGCTGCTCGAGCAGCTCGATCTGCCGGCCGTCACCGCGGATCACGCCCGCCGTGCTGCCCATCTCTGCAAGCACGATCTGGTCAGCCAGATGGTGGGCGAGTTCCCCGAGCTTCAGGGGGTGATCGGGGGCAAATATCTGCTGGCCGAGGGAGAACCGCGGCCGGTTGCTTTGGCGGTGTTGGAGCATTACCTGCCCAGGGGAGCCGGCGACGCTCTGCCCGGCTCCGATGCCGGCGCCATTGTTGCCCTGGCTGAACGGCTGGAACTGCTGCTGAGCATCTACGCCAAGGGAGAACGCCCCAGCGGTTCCTCCGACCCCTACGCCCTGCGCCGCGCCGGCAACGGCCTTCTTCAGATCCTCTGGGAGCGCAACTGGATTCTGGATCTGCATGCCCTGCTCCATCGGGCTGCAGGCCATTGGGCCGAGCTGCTGCCCCACTTCGCGGTGGATCCGCAGGCTCTGGCCGCCGAACTGGGCGACTTGCTGCGGCAACGTCTGATCAGCCTGCTGGAGGAGGAGGGCATCGATGCGGATCTGGTGCAGGCGGTCGCCGGGGATGCGATGGCCCTGGAGCGGGTGCTCAGGGATCCGGCCGATGCCCGGCGGCGGGCCGAGTTGCTGCGCAGTCTTCGGGGTTGCGGCACCCTTTCGGCCCTGCAGGCGGTGGTGACCCGAGCCGCCAGGCTCGCCGCGAAGGGAGATCTGGACCCCTTGGTACTGAATCCGGCTGGGGTGGTGGAGGCGCAGCTGTTCGAAACGAGCAGTGAAGTGGCCATGCTGGAGGTGCTGCAGCAGCTCGAACCCCTGGCGGTCGCCAGCTCCCTGAGCGGCAAGCAGGACGGCTATCAGGCACTGGCCGATGGCCTGGTGGGCAGCGCCGAAGTTCTGGCCGCCTTCTTTGATGGCGACGACAGCGTCCTGGTGATGGTGGACGATCCGGCCGTGCGCCGCAATCGCCTCAATCTGCTGGGGGTGCTGCGCAATCAGGCCACCGTGCTGGCCGATTTCAGCCGGATCAGCGGCTGAGATCGGATCTGATGCTCGTTTGATCCAAAAAAAAATGGCCCGCTCCAGGGGCCATTGATTTCCGTGGTGTTGTGTACTGGCCGGGCTTCACTTGCCCGCCAGTGCCGGTTCTCGCTCTTCACTGCTGCCTTCGGGTCTGCTGCTGGCTTCTGGACGGGCCAATGGCTTCTTCTGATTGGCCACCTTGATGCCTCCTTTGATCGCGCTCACGGCCAGAAGCGCTCCGGCCTCCTCCTCGGATCGCACGGCACTGGGCACCGGCTTGTAGGTGCCGGGCGCGAGGGCGTTGCCGCGCAACACAGCGCCCAGAGTGAGCAGGGTCAGCTTGAGCTGCTGCCAGGGATTCATCGCCACAACGCGTTTGTAGAGATAGCTGTCGAAGGTGAGTCTCTGCACATCCTTGTCGTCGCACATCTCGACGAAGGCCTCGCGGGCGGCATCGTTGCGGTAGAAGATATTCTGCAGAATCTCGAGCACTTTGTACGTGGCACCGTACTTTCGGTCCCACTTCTTCAGGTATTTCTTCAGATCAGCTTCGCTGGGAATTCGGGTTCCACCAGCACTGGCAGCCACGATCTCCTCAGCGCACATGCGCCCGCTCTTGGCAGCGAAGTAGATGCCCTCACCCGAGCTCTTGGTCACATAGCCGGCGGCATCCCCCACCAGAGCCATACGTCCGACAACGCGGCGAGGACGGGGATGTTCTGGGATCGGGTGGGCTTCCACCTTGATCACCTCACCGTTGAGCAGGCGCATCTTGGCCCGCTCGCGAATGCCGACCTGCAGACCCTTGATCAAGGCCTGGTTCTCCTGCATGGTGCCGGTGCCGACAGCCACATGGTCGTACTTGGGGAAGACCCAGGCATAGAAATCGGGGGACACATCGGTGCCCACATACATCTCTGCCAGATCTTCGTAATAGGCCATCTCCTCGGGCGGTAATTTGATCCGCTCCTGGAAGGCGATGGCCACGTTGTAGTCGCCGGCATCCATGGCCTTGGCCACCCGGCTGTTGGCGCCATCGGAGCCGATGATCAGGTCCACTTCCAGGGTCTTGGCCTCGCCGGTCGCCTCACCGGAGGCGTAATCGGAATAGGTGAGGGTGTATGGACCCTGGCGGGCCACACCAGTGTCGATCTTCGTGACCAGTCCGTTGATCAGGTGAGCGCCCAGATCAGCGGCACGGTTGCGCAGGAAGGCATCCATCACCTCGCGCCGGCACATGCCGATGTATTCATTCTGATTGTCCAGATGAATGTCCACCTCCCGATTGGAGGGGGAGATCATCCGCATGTTTCGCACCTTGCGGTCGATGATCGATTCGGGCAGATCAAACTCTTCGACCATGCAGAGCGGAATCGCTCCGCCGCAGGGTTTGGCATTGTCGAGTTTCCGCTCGAACAGCCAGGTCTCGATTCCCGCCTTGGCGAGCACTTCCGCAGCACAGGACCCGCTCGGGCCACCGCCCACTACCGCAACGCGCAACATCTTGAAACCTGCTCCGCCAGAAGGATCCTCGGCTGGAAGCTAACACTGTTGCCGATCCGTTCGGGGGCTTGAAAGGAGCTGTCCGTACGATTGTTGAAACGCTGTGGATGGAGGGGTGCCGGCACCCGTGATCGGTGAAGACATTCCTCTGGCCCGGCGATCGCCCGCGACCCTGGCGCGCCGGCCCTCCAAGCGCACCGCCTTCGTGGGACTGGTCCTGGGCCTGATCGGCGCCACCGCCGTGCTGCTGCTGGTTCCAGGACCATGGCGTCGCTGGCTGGAGCCCCTGCCGGTGGAGGGGCTCAATGCCCGGCTCAGTGCCGATGGGCGCCTGCTCGGCCATCACCCCTACCCCGAGGTCCCCCGCGACCAGCTGGTGGAGCTGGAGCTGTCGCCAGGACTGGAGTTGAAGCCGGAAGCCGCCGCTGCCGTGGCTGCGATGCAACGGGCCGCCGCTGCGGATGGGGTGGATCTGGTGGTGCTGAGCGCCTTTCGCTCGATTGCGCTGCAGAAGTCGATCTTTTTTGATATCAAGGCCGAACGCAACCAGAGCGCCCAGGAACGGGCTCGTGTCAGTGCGCCGCCCGGGTTCTCCGAGCACAGCACCGGGTATGCCGTGGATCTGGGCGATGGGCGCGATCCCGCCACCAATCTGTCTGAGGCTTTCGATCGCACCGAAGCCTTCCGCTGGTTGCAGGCCAATGCCGCTCGCTTTCACTTTCAGCTCTCCTTCCCGCAGAACAATCCCCAGGGCGTGAGCTATGAGCCCTGGCACTGGCGGTTCGAAGGATCAGCGGACGCCCTGAAGCTGTTTGAGCCCGCCCAGAGACTGGCGCGATGAGCAACAACCCTGCCACGGCCATCCAGGTCCCGCTGACCATGCCGGAACTGCTTGCGCCGGCGGGCTGCTGGGCGTCGCTCAAGGCTGCAGCTGCCAATGGCGCCGACGCGGTCTACTTCGGTGTGGAGGCTTTCAACGCCCGCCTGCGGGCCGAAAACTTCAGCCGCCAGGATCTGCCGGAGCTGATGGACTGGCTGCACCGGCGCGGAATCCGGGGGTTTCTGACCCTCAACGTGCTGATCTTCCCCGATGAGCTCGAGCAGGCCGCCGATCTGCTGCTGGAGGCGGACGCCGCGGGTGTGGATGCGGTGATCGTGCAGGACGTGGGTCTGTGTCGGCTGGCGCGCCAGGTCGTGCCGAGGCTGAGCCTGCATGGCTCCACCCAGATGTCGATCACCAGTGCAGCAGGGGTGGCCCAGGCCGAGGCGCTGGGGTGCGATCGGGTGGTGCTGGCCCGCGAGCTCAGCCTGCGGGATCTCAGGCGGATCGATCGGCAACAGCGCCAGCGCGGTATGGCGATGCCCCTGGAAGTGTTCGTGCATGGAGCCCTCTGCGTGGCCTATTCGGGCCAGTGCCTGACCAGTGAGGCCCTGGGCCAGCGCAGCGCCAACCGGGGGGAATGCGCCCAGGCCTGCCGCCTGCCCTATCAGCTGATCGTGGATGGGGTGGAACGGGATCTTGGAACGCAGCGTTATCTGCTGTCGCCCCAGGACCTGGCCGCCTGGGAGTTGCTGCCCCAGCTGGTCGATACCGGTGTGGCCAGCCTCAAGATCGAGGGGCGCCTCAAGGACCCCACCTATGTGGCGGCGGTGACCTCCGCCTACCGCCAGAGCCTTGATCGTCTGGCAACGGCAACGAGCCCTGCGCAGCTCGTCTCGGAATCCCGCTCGGAGGTCTCTGCCGATCAGCCCCCCGAGCCTTCCAGGCGCCATGAACTGGAATTGAGCTTTTCGCGGGGGCTCTCCAGCGGCTGGCTGCACGGTGTGGACCACCGCCAGCTGGTGCATGGTCGCTGGAGCAAGAAGCGGGGCCCCCAGATCGGTCACTATCGCGGCCAGGAGGCGCGCGGCGGCTGGTGGCTGTTGGACACCATCACGTCGCTCAAGCCTGGGGATGGCTTGGTGTTCGAACTGGCGGGCTCCGCCCCCCTGGTGCCACCGGAGGAGATCGGTGGCCGGGTGATGGCAGTGGAGTCGCGCGGTGAAGGCCGGCTGGCCCTGCGGCTCGGCCCGGGGAGGATCAGCGCGGAGACGCTGCCACCTGGTTCCCCCTGCTGGTTGAGTAGCGATCCCGCCCTGGAGAAGCGCTGGCGACGCCTGGCAACGGCGGACACACCCGAGCTTGCCCGTGCTCTGCACCTGCATGTGCGCGGGGCCCTCGATCAGCCCTTGCAGCTGGAACTGCTGGCTGTGGATGGCACTGGGACCCTGCCTGAGCCCCCACTTCAGTGGTACACGGATTTACCGCTGCAGAGCGCCAGGGGCCCAGGCCTGGATCGCCAGCGGCTGGAGCAACAGCTGGGTCGGCTGGGTGGGACGGGATGGCGGCTTGGATCCTTGGATGTGGACCTGCCAGCCGGGTTGTTCCTGCCGGTCACCGAACTCAATCGCCTGCGCCGGGGGCTGGTCGCGGCGCTGACCCCCCTGCTGGCCAGTGGCTCGAGCACCTCAGGGAAACCGTGGCCATTGGAAGACTTGTCCAACGCTCCAGCACGGACGCCAGCCCAGGCCATTCAGGCCTGGAGTGCCGCCGAGCTGCAGCAGAGCTCCAGCACTGAGCCGGAGCTGGTGGTGTTGGTGCGCAGCCTCGAGCAGCTGCAGGCCTTACAGGGACTGCCTGTGGCCCAGGTGATCGCCGATCTGGAGCAACCGGCCGACCTGCGCGAGGCCGTGGCCCTCGGCAGGGGCTGCTGGCCGGGAGGCATCTGGCTGGCCGGCGCCCGCATCACCCGCCCCGATGAAGCCTGGAGCCTGGAGCCCCTGTGGAGAGCCCGGCCCGATGGTTTCCTGGTGCGCAACGCCGATCAACTGGAGCGGCTGACGCCCCTGGCTCCCTGCATCGGTGATTTCAGCCTGAACGTGGCCAACCCCCTGGCGGCGCACTGGTATCTCGACCACTGGGGTCTGCAGCGGGTCACCGCCAGCTACGACCTTGCCCTGAGCCAGCTGCAGGACCTGATCCGCGGCTGCCCGGCCGGTCGTCTTGAGGTGACGGTCCACCAGCACATGCCCCTGTTCCACATGGAGCATTGCCTCTTCTGTGCCTTTCTCTCCGACGGTCACGACCACACCGATTGCGGCCGTCCCTGTGAGCAGCACGAGGTACGCCTGCGCGATCGCAGCGGCGTGGAGCATCCCCTGCGGGCCGATCTGGGCTGTCGCAACACGCTCTTCAACGGCAAGGCCCAGACCGCTGCCGAGGCCTTGCCCGCGTTACTGGATTCCGGGGTGCGGCACCTGCGCCTGGAGCTGCTGGAGGAGAACGCCGAGGCGACACGGCGACGCGTCGACCTCTATCGCCAGGCCCTGGACGGCCGCCTCAGCGGCCGTGATCTGTGGCGCAACGAGAATCTCGACAGTCGTCTTGGCGTGACGCGCGGCACCCTGCGGGATCGGGTCTCACGCCAATCCAGAGATTGAGACCCGTCCAGAGACTGAGATAGGATGAACGTTCGCTCCATTGGTCATCGCTTGAGCTACGGATGCTTCAGTGCCCAGGCGCCCGCATTTCAGGATTCAGGGGTGTGACCCCCTGATCAGGGCATCTGCGCGCTTGCGATGTGTGGTGTGGCCGGTCATTCCGGCAACGCGGACATCCCGGAATTTCTGAACGACTCGGAAGACCGAACCCATAGGACCGAACCCATAGACCCCTCCATCACGAAGATCTGCCCATGAGCGGCGACATTAAAGGCGCCCCGATTCGCAATATTGCGATCATTGCCCACGTTGACCACGGCAAGACCACCCTGGTCGATGCCCTGCTGACCCAGTCGGGCATCTTTCGCGAAGGCGAGGCGGTGCCCACCTGCGTGATGGACTCCAACGACCTGGAGCGGGAGCGGGGCATCACGATCCTCTCCAAGAACACGGCGGTGGATTACAGCGGCATCCGCATCAACATCGTCGACACCCCCGGACACGCCGATTTCGGCGGAGAGGTGGAGCGGGTGCTCGGCATGGTGGATGGCTGTCTGCTGATCGTCGACGCCAACGAAGGGCCCATGCCCCAGACGCGCTTCGTGCTCAAGAAGGCCCTGGAAAAGGGTCTGCGGCCGATCGTGTTCGTCAACAAGATCGACCGGGCCAGGGTCGATCCCGAACAGGCGGTCGACAAGGTTCTCGATCTCTTCCTCGAGCTGGGTGCCGACGACGACCAGTGCGATTTCCCCTACCTCTTCGGCAGTGGCATGGGGGGCTACGCCAAGCCGGACATGGCGACCGAAAGCGACACCATGAAGCCGCTCTTCGATGCCATCCTGCGCCATGTTCCACCGCCGGTGGGCGATGCCACCAAGCCCCTGCAGATGCAGGTCACCACGCTGGATTACAGCGATTTCCTCGGCCGGATCATGATCGGCCGGATCCACAACGGCACCATCCAGTCGGGCCAGACCGCTGCCCTGATCCGCGACGACGGCAGCATCAAGCGCGGGCGGATCAGCAAGTTGCTGGGCTTCCAGGGTCTGCAACGGGTGGAGATCCAGCAGGCCAGCGCCGGTGATCTGGTGGCGGTGGCCGGTTTCGATGAGGTGAACATCGGCGAAACCATCGCCTGCCCGGATCACCCCGAGGCTCTGCCCCTGATCAAGGTGGATGAGCCCACCCTGCAGATGACCTTCGTGGTCAACGACTCGCCCTTCGCCGGCAAGGAAGGCAAGTTCGTCACCAGCCGGCAGATCCGCGATCGCCTCCAGAAGGAACTGCTCACCAACGTGGCTCTGCGTGTCGAAGACACCGATTCACCCGACCGCTGGGCCGTGAGCGGCCGGGGTGAACTCCATCTGGGCATCCTGATTGAAACGATGCGTCGGGAGGGGTATGAATTCCAGGTGAGCCAGCCCCAGGTGATCTACCGCACCATCGACGGCACCCCCCATGAGCCGTTCGAAGCGCTTGTGATGGATGTTCCTGAAGAGTCGGTGGGCGCCTGCATCGAAAAGCTGGGCATTCGCAAGGGCGAGATGCAGAACATGGAAACCACCAGTGATGGCCGCACCCAGCTGGAGTTCGTGGTGCCCTCCCGCGGCCTGATCGGCTTCCGTGGCGAGTTCATCCGCGCCACCCGTGGCGAGGGGATCATGAGCCACTCCTTCCTCGACTATCGCCCGATGCAGGGCGACGTGGATGCCCGTCGCAGTGGCGTCCTGATCGCTTTTGAGGAAGGTACAGCCACCTTCTATGCGCTCAAGGGCGCCGAAGATCGCGGCCAGTTCTTCATCACTCCAGGCACCAAGGTGTACAAGGGCATGATCGTGGGTGAGAACAGTCGCCCCCAGGATCTCGAGCTCAATGTCTGCAAGGCCAAGCAGGTCACCAACATCCGCTCCGCGGGTGCCGAGGTGCTCGATACCCTGCAATCGCCGATCCAGATGACCCTCGAGCGTGCGCTCGAGTACATCGGTCCCGACGAGATGCTCGAAGTGACTCCCGAGTCGATCCGTCTGCGCAAGCTTCCCGCCAAGAAGCCCGCCAAGCGCTGACTCCGGTGTGACGGATTCCGCAGCCGAGCCGAATGATGTTGATCCGCACGAGTCTCAGCTGATTGCGGATCCGCGCTTCGATCAAGCCGTGCGCTTGTTCAATGCCGGCGAGTGGTACGACTGCCACGATGGTTTCGAGGAGCTCTGGCATGAAACTCAGGGCCCCCTTAGGCCGGTGCTGCAGGGAATCCTGCAGATTGCCGTGGCCCAGATTCACCTGGGGCGCGGCAATCTCAGGGGGGCCATGGTGCTGCTGGGAGAGGGCGTGGGGCGCCTTGGGCCCTGCGGACCCACAGCCCTGGGCCTCGATCTCGAGCGGTTGCGCCAGCCAGCTCTCGCCCAGCTTCAGACCCTGCAGCTGGGTGGCGAGCCCTTGCCCCTTGCCATGGATCAGCTGGCATTCGTGCAGCTGCGTCCCCCATGCCAGAAGGCCCCTCCGGGACCTCTGTAAATTGTCGTGCTGTGCTGCCGTGGCTCTTCTCTTGGGGTTGGATGTTGACCACGGCCACGCTTCGGGGGTTCACCTTGCCACCGGGGAATTCCCGGAGTTCCGGGTCAGGGCGACACCGCCTGCATCAACGCACCGAAGGCTGCAGCTGGGCTGGATGCTGGCCCTTCTGCTTGGACATGTCTCGTTGACCGGGGTGCCGGTCAAGGCTCAAGAGGGGGCGGTTGGCGTCCCCGAGGCTCCGCCAGCGGCGCTGACGACTCCTGTCAGCACACCCCAACCAGGATCGGCAGAACCGCAAGTCCCAGCTGCGGCAACTCCCCCGGCTGCAGCCCCGGCAGCAGCTGGGCCACCCGCCAAAACGCCCACCACCGGTCTGGTGACGATTGAATCCGACCTGCAGCAGGCCGACAACCGCACCGGGGTGATCACGGCCACAGGCAACGTTCGCATCGTCTATCCCGATGAACGGGTCGTGGCGACGGCCCGCCAAGCGCAATATTTCAGCCAGGAGGGTCTGGTGATCCTCAGTGGCGATGTGGACGTGATTCAGAGCGATGGCCATTCGATCAAGGCCGAGCGCGTGTACTACTGGGTGGAGAACGAGCGCGTCAAGGCCGAACCCCTCGGCGAACAGCAGGTGTTCAGCAAGCTGAAGGTTGATGCCCTTCAGAAGCCTGCCCCTGTTGCCCCGGGCGCGGAAGGCACGGCCAGGAGCACAGTGTCAGCACCCGAGCCATCTGATCCGGCCGACTCCACCTCGGGCGCCAACCAGCCATGAGCCTGGTGGTTCAGGAGGCGGCGCTCACCATCGCTGGCCGCCCGTTGGTGCAAGACGTGAGCCTTGAGCTTGCCCCTGGAGAGGTGGTGGGCCTGCTCGGCCCCAATGGTGCCGGCAAGACCACCACCTTCAACCTCGTCACCGGCCTGCTGCGGCCAGACCGGGGGCAGGTGCTGCTGGATGGGATGCCTGTTCAGAAACTGCCGATGCCGCGCCGCGCCCGACTCGGCATCGGCTATCTGCCCCAGGAAGCGAGTGTGTTCCGCACGCTCACGGTGCGCGAAAACCTGCGGCTGGCCCTTGAGCAGAGCCGCACACCCCGCAGCCTGCGCCGGCAGCGGCTTGAGACCCTGATCGAGGAGTTTCACCTGGGTCCGTTCCAGAACCGCAAAGGGTTTCAACTCTCCGGCGGCGAGCGCCGCCGCACGGAAGTGGCGCGAGCCCTGGCCGTAGGAGCGACTGGCCCGCGTTACCTGTTGCTCGATGAGCCATTTGCCGGGGTCGATCCCATGGCCGTGTCCGATCTGCAGGAGCTGATCGCCAATCTGCGCAGCCGCGGCATGGGTGTGCTGATCACCGATCACAACGTGCGCGAGACCCTTTCAATCACCGATCGGGCCTACATCCTCACCGAAGGACGCATCCTCGCCTCGGGCACCTCCACCGCGATGGCCAACGATCCGCTGGTTCGTCGCCACTATCTCGGCGAGGCTTTCCAACTGTGACCACCGCCTCGATGCTGCAGCGCTTTCAACGCCACCCGATTCGCTTCAGCCTCCACTGGCTGCCCCTGATGGATCGCTGGCTCATCGCTGAGCTGGTTGGTCCGTTGCTGTTCGGCATCGCCGCCTTCACGGCCGTCTCGTTGTCCGTGGGCGTTGTCTTTGAGCTGGTCCGCAAGGTGGCGGAGGCCGGCCTGCCGCTCACCGCGGCCATGCAGGTGCTCGGCCTGCGTCTGCCGGGCTTTCTGGTGCTGTCCTTCCCCATGGCCACCCTGATGGCCACCCTGCTGGCCTATAGCCGGCTGTCCGGCAACAGCGAACTCACCGCTCTTCGCAGCGTGGGGGTGAGCACCAAGCGGATGGTGGCACCCGCCGTTGCCCTTGCGGTGGCCATGAGTCTGCTCACCTTCGTGTTCAACGATGTGATCGTGCCGAGGGCCAACCTCTCCGCCTCGATCACGCTGGATCAGGCTCTCGGCAAGGCCATCGCGGCTGAACGGGGACGTCACACTCTGTATTCGCGCTTTGGAAGGATCTCACGACCCGATGGAGAAAGCGTTCGTGGCATGACCCAGCTGTTCTATGCCCAGGAGTTCAGCAATGGGGAGATGAAGGATGTCACCCTGATTGACTTCTCACGGACCGGCCAGCGTCAGATGCTGATGGCCAATACCGGCCGCTGGAACGAGGCCAAAGCGATGTGGGAGTTCCGCAATGGCCGCATCGTCAGTGTCGATGAGGCGAACGACACCACGACCTCTGCCAATTTTGACCGCTACTTCTACCCACTCAGTCGGGATGTCGAGGAGGTGGCCAAGCTCCCCACCGATGCCAACCTGATGACGGTGGGCCAGGCTCGCCGTGCTGAAAGGCTCCTGCTGGCGGCCAACAATCAGAAGGAAGCCCGGCGGTTGCGGGTGCGTATCCAGGAGAAATTTGCCTTCCCCGCCATCTGTCTGGTGTTCGGCCTGATCGGCAGCAGTCTGGGGGTCCGTCCGAATTCCCGCACAAGCCGCAGCCAGGGCTTTGGAATCAGCGTGCTGTTGATCTTCGTGTATTACCTGATGTCGTTCATCTTCAGCTCGCTGGGCATCACCGGTACCCTCTCTCCCGTGATGGCTGCCTGGCTGCCGGTTGGCATCGGTTTGGCCGGCGGACTGGTGCTGCTGCGTCAGGCCAGCCGCTGAAGCGGCAGACTGGCGCGGTCGCTGCAGTTTCTGGTGATTGATCCGGTTCTTGGACTTGGGCTCACGGCTTTCGGCCTGCTCCTGCTGGTGCTGCCTCTGTCCTTCTGGTCCCTCAGCTCTGGCCGCAGAAGTTCAGCGGTGACCCTGCTGGTGGCCGCCGCCAACCTCTGCCTCACCGCCCAGCTGGTGCTGCGCTGGTGGGATTCAGGTCACTTTCCGATCAGCAACCTCTACGAGTCGCTCTGTTTCCTGGCCTGGGGTTGCACGCTGACCCAGCTGCTGGTGGAACGCTCCTGGCCCTCCCCCCTGGTGCCGGCGGCATCTACTCCGATTGCCCTCGGCTGTGTGGCCTTCGCCAGCTTCGCCCTGCCGGACACGATGCAGGAGGCTTCGCCCCTGGTTCCGGCCCTTCGCTCCAGCTGGCTGATCATGCACGTGAGCGTGATCATGGTGAGCTATGCAGCCTTGCTGGTGGGGTCACTGCTCTCGATTGCCGTGCTGTTCACGGATCGCGGCAATGATCTGGTGCTGCGCAGCAGCTCGATCGGCACGGGTGCCTACCGAAAATCCCAGCTGGTCGGTGCCGGAGCGCCCGACGCTGTGGAATTGCACAGCACAGGTTTTGCGATCAGCGAGCAGCTCGACAGCCTCAGCTATCGCACCATCACCGTGGGGTTCCTGCTCCTGTCAGTGGGACTGGTGAGCGGTGCCGTCTGGGCCAACGAGGCCTGGGGAAGCTGGTGGAGCTGGGATCCCAAAGAAACCTGGGCCTTGATCTGCTGGCTGGTCTATGCGGTCTATCTCCACACCCGCTTGATCCGGGGCTGGCAGGGTCGTCGCCCTGCGCTCGTGGCCTCTGCTGGACTGGTGGTGATTGTGGTGTGTTACATCGGCGTCAATCTTCTCGGCATCGGCCTGCACAGCTATGGCTGGTTCCTAGGGGCTTGACATGCCATCAGAGAGAGGCGTCCTCGCAACGGCTCAAACCAAAGGAAAGCCCCCTGGAACCAGGGGGCTGAATCGTAATTAGATTGTCAGCCTGTTGGTGCTGAGCAGCCAGTCCGATTCAGACCAGGGCCGGCTGGGGCCGCTTGCTGTTGCGGATTCCGGTGATCGCTTCGGCATAGCTGGGCTGGTTGAACACCCCGGAGCCACTGACGATGGCGTTGGCTCCAGCCTCGATCACCATCCAGGCATTCTCAGCCTTGATGCCGCCATCCACTTCGATCCAGGGATCCAGGCCCTTCGCGTCACACATGCGTCGCAGGTCCCGGATTTTCTGCACCTGGCTCTCAATGAAGCTCTGACCGCCAAAGCCGGGGTTGACGCTCATCACCAGCACCAGGTCGCAGAGCTCGAGGCAGTACTCGAGGGTGTCGATCGGTGTGCTGGGGTTCAACACGGCTCCAGCCATCTTGCCGAGATCCTTGATCTGGGCCAGATTGCGATGCAGATGGGGGCAGGCCTCGACCTGAACGCTGATGATATCGGCGCCGGCCTTGGCAAAGTCAGCCACATACTTTTCCGGCTCCACGATCATGAGGTGCACGTCGAGAGTCTTGGAGGTGACCGGCCGCAGGGCCTGAACGATCAACGGACCGATGGTGATGTTCGGCACGAAGCGCCCATCCATCACATCCACATGGATCCAGTCGGCACCGGCTTCGTCGACCGCGCGCACGTCATCGCCGAGGCGAGAGAAATCGGCCGACAGGATCGATGGGGAGATCACCAGGGGCTTGGTGCTCATGGGCGGGACCTGTCGTACGAAGGGGTGCACCGATTGTAGGAAGCGGCCTTTCCCGACCCTGGGCGGCGGGCAATGGGAGGGGCCCGCGGTGGTCGCTGATACAGTTGGCCCGCTTCAAGTCTGAGAGGCCCTGCAGCGGCTGGAACCTTCCGCCGAGACCGGCCCATTCGCCGGACCTGGCCCTGGTCTCCGAAGCGTTTGCACAGCAGCATCCGAGCACTGGCTCTTCCCGCCTGCCCGGTCTGCCGGTCCCCTCGTTGAGGCAGTCACCCCTGCCGCACTGCTGTGGATCGCACTCTTATCCAGGAAATTCTCGAGGTCGTCGAACAGGCCGCCATCGCCTCCGCTGAGCTCACCGGCCTGGGCAAGAAGGACGAAGCCGACGCAGCAGCCGTTGAAGCCATGCGCAAACGCATGGGCCAGATCCAGATGCAGGGCCGCATCGTGATCGGCGAAGGCGAGCGCGATGAAGCGCCGATGCTCTACATCGGTGAGGAAGTGGGCAGTGGCAGCGGTCCTGGGGTCGACTTCGCCGTTGATCCCTGCGAAGGCACCAACCTCTGCGCCAACAGCCAGCGTGGCTCCATGGCCGTGCTCGCTGCCTCCGACCGCGGTGGCCTGTTCAACGCCCCCGACTTCTACATGAAGAAGCTGGCCGCTCCCCCGGCCGCCAAGGGCAAGGTGGACATCCGCAAGAGTGCCACCGAGAACATCGCCATCCTCAGCGAGTGCCTGGGACTCGCCACCAGCGAGCTGGTGATCGTGGTGATGGACCGTGCCCGTCACAAGGACCTGATCGCCGAAATCCGCACCACCGGCGCCCGTGTACAGCCCATCTCCGATGGGGATGTGCAGGCTGCCATCGCCTGTGGTTTCGCCGGCACCGGCACCCACTGCCTGATGGGCATCGGCGCGGCACCCGAGGGTGTGATCTCCGCCGCCGCCATGCGGGCCCTGGGTGGCCATTTCCAGGGGCAGCTGGTCTACGACCCCGCCGTCGCCCAGACCTCCGAGTGGGCCGATTACACCAAGGAGGGCAACATCGCCCGCCTCAATGAGATGGGTATCACCGACGTGGACAAGGTCTACGAAGCTGAGGAGCTCGCCTCCGGAGAGAACGTGGTCTTCGCCGGCAGTGGCATCACCGATGGCCTGCTGTTCAACGGGGTGAAATTCGAGAAGGACTGCACCCGCACCAGTTCCCTGGTGATCAGCACCCTCGACAGCACCGCCCGCTTCACCGACACCATCCACATGAAGCCCGGTGCCCAGAGCATCGCGCTGCGCTGATCACCCCAACTGTCCGCGTCAATCCGTCCGCGACAAACCGTCCGCGCCAAGAGGTCTGCCTCCATGCACATTGCCGTTGTCGGCCTGAGCCACCGCACGGCTCCTGTGGAGATCCGGGAGCGCCTGAGCATCCCGGAGCAGACCATGGAGGCCTCTCTCCAGCAACTGCGCTCCGATGAGCAGGTGCTGGAGGCCTCCATCCTCAGCACCTGCAACCGGCTGGAGATCTATGCCCTGCTGCGGCATCCCGACCAGGGCATCTCGGCTGTGGGCTCCTTCCTCAGCCAGCATTCCGGCCTGAGCGTCGATGAGCTCAGCCCGCATCTCTTCACCTTTCATCATGAAGATGCCATTGCCCACCTGCTGAGGGTGGCTGCAGGCCTCGACTCGTTGGTGCTGGGCGAGGGCCAGATCCTCTCCCAGGTGAAGAAGATGGTGCGGCTCGGCCAGGAGCACCGCTCCCTCGGCCCGATTCTCAACCGCCTGCTGAACCAGGCGGTGAGTACCGGCAAGCGGGTGCGAACCGAAACCAATCTCGGCACCGGGGCCGTATCGATCAGCTCAGCGGCCGTTGAGCTGGCCCAGCTGAAGGTCGGCCAGGCCCGAGGAGTGGACGACCTGGTCCCGCTCGACCAGGAGCAGGTGGCCGTGGTGGGGGCTGGACGCATGTCCCGGCTGCTGCTGCAGCATCTGGCGGCCAAGGGCTGTCGGGGTGTGGTGCTGCTGAACCGCACCGTGAGTCGGGCCGAAACCCTGGCGGCCGATTTCCCGGATCTGCCCGTGCAGTGCAGACCCCTGGTGGACCTGGATCACTGCCTCAGCACCTGCTCACTGGTGTTCACCAGCACCGCCGCTGATGACCCGATCATCGATGCGGAGCGACTGAAGCGGCTGAACCGCCGATCCAGCCTGATGCTGGTGGACATCGGTGTCCCCCGCAACATCGCCTCCGATGCCTGCGACCTGGCTGGTGTCGAGGCTTTTGATGTGGACGACCTCCAGGAAGTGGTGGCCCGCAACCAGGAGGCCCGTCGAGAGATCGCCGTCGAAGCCGAAGGCCTGCTGGAGGAGGAGGCAAGGCTGTTTCTGGAATGGTGGGATGGCCTCGAAGCCGTGCCCGTGGTGAACCGGCTGCGGATCCAGCTGGAGGACATCCGCGAGCAGGAACTTCAGAAAGCCCTGAGCCGCATGGGCCCGGATCTCTCGGCAAGGGAGCGCAAGGTGGTGGAGGCGCTCAGCAAGGGAATCATCAACAAGATCCTCCACACTCCCGTGACCAACCTGCGGGCCCCCCAGCCGCGTCAACAACGCCACACGGCGATGAAGGTGCTGCAGGATCTGTTCGAGCTGGTCGACGGCAGCAACGAGACCTGATCTGGTGATCTGGGACAGGCATCGAAGTGCTGCGGAGACTCGCCTGACAGCAGGTCACTCAAGTACGGTCGACCAAGACGACGAACATTGAGAGGCGCTGATTCATGAAGCGAGTTCTGGCAATTATTCTCGGCGGAGGAGCCGGAACTCGCCTGTACCCTCTCACCAAGATGCGGGCCAAGCCTGCTGTTCCTCTGGCTGGTAAATACCGTCTGATCGACATCCCGATCAGCAACTGCATCAACTCGGAGATCAACAAGATCTACGTGTTGACCCAGTTCAACAGTGCCTCGCTCAATCGTCACCTCACGATGAGCTACAACCTCTCGGCTGGCTTCGGGCAGGGTTTTGTCGAGGTGTTGGCTGCTCAGCAGACCCCAGACAGCCCCAGCTGGTTTGAGGGCACGGCCGATGCGGTGCGCAAATACCAGTGGCTGTTCCAGGAATGGGACGTGGATCACTACCTGATTCTGTCCGGTGACCAGCTCTACCGGATGGATTACAGCAAGTTTGTCCAGCACCACATTGATACCGGTGCCGATCTGTCTGTCGGGGCTCTGCCGGTCAATCCGGCAGACGCCGAAAGTTTCGGCCTGATGCGCACCAATTCAGCCGGGCAGATTCAGGAATTCCGCGAGAAGCCCAAGGGAGAGGCTCTTGAGGCGATGCGAGTGGACACCCGCAGCCTTGGGCTCTCCGAAGAGGAAGCCGCGAAACGGCCCCATCTGGCGTCGATGGGCATCTACGTGTTCAGCCGGGACACACTGTTTGATCTGCTGGCATCCCATCCCAAGTCCACGGATTTCGGCAAGGAGATCATTCCGGCTTCCCTGGAGCGGGGCGACAATCTGCAGAGTTTTCTATTTGATGACTACTGGGAAGACATCGGAACGATCGGTGCCTTCTACGAAGCCAACCTTGCGCTGACCGATCAACCTAATCCTGCCTTTTCGTTCTACGACGAAAAGTTTCCCATCTATACACGCCCTCGCTATCTACCCCCCAGCAAGCTTTGGGATGCTCAGGTCACGCAATCGATCATCGGGGAAGGGTCGATGCTGAAAGCCTGCAGCATTCACCACTGCGTCCTCGGGGTTCGTACCCGGGTGGAAAACGAGGTGGTTCTTCAGGACACCCTGGTGATGGGATCGGATTATTTTGAATCGAGTGAAGAACGGCTGGTGCTTCGGGAACGTGGCGGGCTGCCGATCGGTATCGGCAAGGGCACCACGATCAAGCGGGCAATCATCGACAAGAATGTGCGGATCGGCTCCAATGTGGCGATCGTGAATAAGGATCAAGTGGAGGAAGCCGATCGTCCTGAGCTCAATTTCTATATTCGCAATGGCATTGTGGTGGTTGTGAAGAACGGCACGATTCCCGATGGCATGGTGATCTGATCACCGTCCAGCCTGTATCGCTCTGCGGCTCAGGCGACCAGTCGCCCAAGCCAGGAATCGCTGACATCCCAGCCCAATCCTGTGACAAGCCTGACCATTGGGCCTGAGCCTGGCCACACTTGAGGTCTACGGTTTTTCGACCGGATCCTCAATTTCGAATTCATGAGTAAGGCGCATTTCGGCCTCATCGGTCTCGGCGTGATGGGAGAGAACCTGGTGCTCAACGCCGAGCGCAATGGCTTCTCCAGCGTCGTCTACAACCGCACCACCGCCAAGACCGACGAATTTCTGGCCGGCCGCGGTGCCGGCAAGGACATCGTGGGCGCCGCCACCCTCGAAGAGTTTGTGGCGGCCCTGGAGCGGCCGCGCCGCATCCTGATGATGGTCAAGGCGGGGGCACCGATCGACGCGATGATCGCCCAGCTTTCACCGCTGCTTGAGGAAGGCGACCTGCTGATTGATGGCGGAAATTCCCTCTACACCGACACAGAACGCCGGGTGGCGGAACTCGAGAGCAAGAGTTTCGGCTACATCGGCATGGGTGTGAGCGGTGGCGCCAAGGGCGCGCTTGAGGGTCCCAGCATGATGCCGGGGGGCACCCGCGCCGCCTACGACGCCATCGAGTCCCTGGTACGCAAGATGGCCGCCAAGGTTGAAGACGGCCCCTGTGTGACCTACATCGGGCCCGGCGGTGCCGGCCACTTCGTCAAGACCGTCCACAACGGCATTGAATACGGGATCGAGCAGATTCTGGCCGAGGCCTACGACCTGATGAAGCGGGTGGCCGGCCTCAATGGCGATGCCATGGCCGACGTGCTTGGCCTGTGGAACAGCATGGAGGAGCTCGCTTCCTTCCTGGTCGAGATCACCGAAGTCTGCCTGCGCACCAAGGATCCCGAGAGCGGAGCCGATCTGGTGGAGTTCATCGTCGATGCGGCCGGCCAGAAGGGCACCGGCCTCTGGACGGTGGAGAGCGCCCTGCAGATGGGGGTGCCGGTTCCCACCATCTACGCGGCTCTCAATGCCCGTGTGCTGAGTTCCCTGAGGCCGGAGCGCCTGGCGGCCGAATCCGTGCTGGCGGCACCGGCACCCCACAGCTTTGATCTGGGCGAACCGGCCTCGGGGATGGAGCCCCTCAGGGATGCCTGCATCCTGGCCTGCATCGTGAGCTACGGCCAGGGCATGGCTCTGCTGCAGGCGGCCTCAACAATCCACGACTACCAGCTCGATTTCTCGGCCATCGGCCAGATCTGGAAGGGAGGCTGCATTATTCGGGCCCGCCTGCTCCAGCGGATTCAGGATGCCTATGCCACTGATCCAAACCTGCCCAACCTGATGCTCGATCCCTGGTTCGCCGACCAGGTGAACCGCCGCCTGCCGGGCCTGCGCCAGGTGGTGGCCGGCGCCGCCCTGGCGGGCATTCCGGTGCCCTGCCTGAGCAGCAGCCTCGACTACATCGACAGCTATCGCACCGGCCGCCTGCCCCAGAACCTGGTGCAGGCCATGCGCGACTGCTTCGGCTCCCATACCTACGAGCGCACGGATCGCCCGGGGAGTTTCCACACCGAGTGGCTCGATTGAAGACAAACCAACCGACGGCAACACAGCCATCGGCAACACAACGGAACGCCACGCACCGGAGCTGGAGCTGCCTGCCATGACCACCTACCGCCTTGTCGTTACCTCCTCAGCTGACGACCTCGCCCGTCGTGTTGCCGAGACGATCGCCTCTCGCCTCGATCTGGCACTGGCCGAACGCGACCGCGCCCTGATCGCCCTGGCGGGTGGCGAAACACCTCGGGCGGCTTACACCCTGCTGGGACAGGAACACCTGCCCTGGGAGCGGGTGGATGTGCTGCTCGGCGATGAGCGGATGGTGCCCCCGGATGCTGCGGCCAGCAATGCGCGCATGCTGCGGGAAACCTTGTTGGAGAGTGGACCCGGTCACGGCGCCCGCTTCCACCCGGTTCCCACCGAGGTCGGCTCGGCTGAGGCCTGCGCTGAGGCCTACACCGCCCTGCTGGCTCAACTCAGCCCTGGTGCCATCCCCATCTTTGATGTGGTGCTGCTGGGCCTGGGCGATGACGGCCACACCGCCTCCCTGTTTCCTGGGACGGCAGCCTGCCTGGAGCGGGTCAAGCCGGTCACGATCGGCGAAGGCAAAGGGCTGCCGCGCCTCAGCCTTTCAGCCCCGGTGCTCTCGGCGGCACGGCAGGTGATCTTTCTGGTGAGCGGCGCCACTAAGGCGGAGGCCCTGCGGCGCTTGCTGGATCCCCAGGAATCTGTGGAACGCACCCCAGCCCGGCTGGTGAGTCCGGCCACTGAGGTGCTGATCCTGGCCGATGCCGCTGCCGCCGGCACGGCGACTGCCTGAGAGGCGCCAGGATTGGCTGAAGCCAGTTCTGGTTCCTTCGTCATGGCGTCTTCCGGCCCCTCCACCGAAAAGCCCGCGTCGCTCACCCTGGTGGCCGGCGATGGCTTCAGCGGCTGGCATGCCCTCAACGACACCGTGATGGGGGGCCAGAGCCGCGGCAGCACTCAGGCGGGCAGCGGTGGGCTGGTGTTCGATGGCGAGGTGATCGAAGCGGGCGGTGGCTTCATCAGCTGCCGCTCCCCCGTGTTCGGCCCGCCGCTCGATCTGTCGGCCTACGCGGCCTTTGAACTGGATCTCAGGGCCGATGGCCGCCGCTACAAGCTGGCGGTTGCCTGCGCCGATGGCCTGGGTGGCATGACGGAGCTGATCCCCGGTGGTCTGCGCTGGGTCGCGGAGTTCGCCACCCAACCCGCCGGTGAGCTCAGCCGGATCAGGATTGCCTTTGCTGATCTGCGGCCATCGGTACGGGCCAGACCCCTGGGGCTGCCCCTGCGCTTCGATCCCAGCCGGATCACGCGCCTGCAGCTGCTCCATTCCCGATTCGCCGATGATGGCGGCTCCAACAGTGGCTTCCGTGCCGGGCCGATCCACCTGGTGATTGAAGCGATCCGGGCCGTGGCCTGAGGCGATGGCCACCGATCTGTCCCAACTGGTGGCTGCCGCCGCCGACCTCTGCCGCAAGCCCCTGCGCCATGCCGTGCTGCTCGATCGCGAGGCTGATCAGGTAGCTGGTCCGCCGCACGACGACCTGGGCGACTGCTGCCTGCGCCTGGAGGCACGGGCGATCGATGGGGAACGTCGGCCAGACGATGACCTGGATCTGGAGCTCTACCGCAGTGGTGGAACCCTGAACCTCACTCTGGCCTGGCGCCACGACCCGGATCGACCGATGCTCTGGCATGGCAACCATCCGGTCTGGATGGATGGGGTCACCGGTCTGCGTTGTGAGAGGCCCGCCGACGGCGCAGGGCTTGAGGCCCTGGCCCGGCGGTTGCGAGCCCTGCTGGGCTCAAAGGCAGACCCTCAGGCTTGAACTCTCGGAGCTGAGCGCAAGGGTCAGACCGGATCGGTCACAGCCCCGAGGCTGCTGCTGCTGACCAGCCGGGCGTACTTGCCCAGCACACCCGTGCGGTAACGAGGTTCAGGCCTGACCCAGGCGGCACGGCGCCGCTGCAGTTCGGCCTCATCCACGTTGAGCTGCAGCAGCAGCTGCCTTGCATCCACGGTGATGCTGTCGCCCTCCTCCACCAGAGCGATCGTGCCTCCCACGGCGGCCTCTGGGGCGACGTGACCCACCACGAGGCCGTAGGAGCCACCGGAGAAGCGGCCGTCCGTGATCAGGGCCACCGATTCGCCCAGACCCTGACCGATGATCGCGGCGGTGGGGCTGAGCATCTCGCGCATGCCGGGACCGCCAACGGGGCCCTCGTAACGGACCACCACCACATCGCCGGGTTGAATCTGGCCATCGAGGATGGCGGCCAAGGCGGCTTCCTCACTTTCGTAGACCCGGGCCGGGCCAGTGATCACCGGGGTCTTCACTCCTGAGATCTTGGCCACCGCACCCTCCTGAGCCAGGTTTCCCTTGAGGATGGCCAGGTGTCCCTTCGCATAGAGAGGGTTGGAGAGGGGACGGATCACGTCCTGATCGGCGGGGGGCTGGCTGGGAACGTCGGCCAGCACCTCCCGCAGGGTCTTGCCTTCGATCGTGCGGCAATCGCCATGCAGCAGGCCGGCATCCAGCAGCAGCTTCATCACCTGGGGAATGCCTCCGGCCTGGTGCAGATTCACCGTGACGTAGCGGCCGCTGGGTTTGAGATCGCAGATCACCGGCACCCGCTGGCGGATCTGCTCGAAATCATCGATCGAGAGTTCCACGCCGGCCGTGCGGGCGATTGCCAGCAGGTGCAGCACTGAATTGGTGGAACCGCCCACCGCCATGATCACACTGATCGCATTCTCAAAGGCCTCGCGGGTGAGCAGGTCGCGCGGGCGGATGTTGTTGGCGATCGCCTCCACCAGCACCTCGGCTGATCGGGCCGCACTCTCGGCTTTCTCCGGATCTTCGGCCGCCATGGTGGAGCTGTAGGGAAGGCTCAGCCCCATCGCCTCAAAGGCGGAGCTCATCGTGTTGGCGGTGAACATGCCGCCGCAGCTTCCAGCACCCGGGCAGGCGTTCTTCTCGATCGCCACCAGTTCCTCTTCGGCGATGCGTCCGCCGGAGAACTGACCCACCGCCTCAAACGCACTCACCACGGTGAGATCGCAGGGGCCGAGCTTGCCGGGCTTGATGGTGCCGCCATACACAAAGATGGCCGGAATGTTCATGCGGGCCATGGCCAGCATGGCGCCTGGCATGTTCTTGTCGCAGCCACCGATCGCCAGCAGCCCGTCCATGCTCTGGGCGTTGCAGGCGGTTTCGATCGAATCGGCGATCACCTCCCGGCTGACCAGGGAATATTTCATCCCCTCGGTACCCATCGAGATGCCATCGCTCACCGTGATCGTGCCGAAGGTCTGGGGCATGGCCCCGGCGGCATGGGCAGCCTGCTCGGCGCAACGGGTGAGATCGTTCAGCCCCAGATTGCAGGGCGTGATCGTGCTGTAGCCGTTGGCGATGCCGATGATCGGTTTGTTGAAGTCGCCGTCTCCAAAACCAACGGCCCGCAACATGGCCCGGTTGGGTGAACGCTGGATGCCCTGGGTGATGGCAGCGGAGCGGAGCATGGCGGGCGAGCGGAACTGGCTGTGAGAGCAACCTACCGATCCGGCTCAGCTGTCTCCGTTGGAGGCCCGATTCACAGCACGATTACCGTTGGTGGTGAGGCTTTCGAGCTGTCGCCGCACATCTTCAATGGCCTGGTTGAGCTGCTGCACCTTGTCGTGCAACTGGGCCTCGCTGGGGCTGCCATCGGCTGGTCTGGAGGTCAGGCCCTCATCCGAAGATCCGCTGTCCCCGGCTCCAGCGCCCTGCAGGCGTGAGAGGCGCAGCAGTCGCTCCTGCCGCAGTCGCTGGCGGCGGCGATCCGCTTGATTGAGCAGCCACCAGCCCAGTCCTGCCGCCCCCAGTGCCGCACCGGCGAAGGCGCTGAGCACCAGACTGCTTCTGCCATAGCCAGGGTTGCCGCCTGCATCCGGACCCGAGGAACGGCGAGAGGTGGACATGGGCTCTTCCGGTACGGGAGCGACGAACCTGAGCCTAGGCAGCAGCCCCGAGACTGCCGAACAAGCGAAGGACAACGTCGCCGATTCCCGGTGAGAGCCTGCCGGCCGGATCCAGCTCAGCGTCGATGCAGGCGCAATAGACGGTGAGATCCGGGAAAGCTTCAGCGATGGCACTCAGACCGGGACGGGCCGCCAGGGTTGAGATCACCCGCAGCCGCTGGCCCTCCACGCCCCGCTGCTGCAGGCGCTGCAGCACGGCGATCAGGTCGCGCCCATCGCCGATTTCCGGGGCGTAGACCAGCACCCCCACCCGGGAAGCGATCACCGCGGGCAGGGCGTCGAGTGCCCAGAACAGATCGCCGGAGCCGGTGGGTTGCACCGCCACATGGGCCACCGTGGCGACGGGCAGCACGGTCTGGCCTCCCTGCCAGAGCCCCAGCCCGCCCCGCAGCATCGGCACCACCAGCACCGGCACCGAGGCATCCACCACCGTGCCTTCGGTCGAGGCCAGGTCGGTCTGGACGGTCACCCGCTGATGGGGCAACCAGTCGCGCAGGGCTTCGTAGGTGAGCCAGCGTCCCAGCTCGGCCATGCCGGTGGCAAAGAGGGCGGGCGGGGTCTGGGCATCGCGCAGCAACGTGAGCCAGTGGCCGATCAGGGGATGGGGTGGCACCACCACCCGCAGGGACATGCTCATGAACAGGAGGCCGTTGCCAGGGGTGCTCGCGCTGGCGAACCCCTTGGCATAACTTGAAGGGCCACCGTACCCGCGCCGTGATGCTCCGCCATTGTCTGCGGTTCCTGGCCCGTTGTGGCGGCTGGATGCTCAGCAGGAAGGCCCCACTCGCTCTGCTGCTGAGCACGTTCGTGCTGCTCGCCGGACCCGCCTGGCTCGGCGGAGCCCTTCCAGCTGGGGCGATCACGGCGCCGGAGCTGCGCGGCCAACGGTCCGTCCAGGACCTGCAACCGGACATGCACGGCCGCGACCTGAAGCAGCAGGAATTTCTCAAGGCCGAGCTGCAGGGCTACGACCTCAGCGACACCGATCTGCGGGGTGCCGTGTTCAATTCCAGCAACCTGCGCGGCGCCAATCTGCAGGGGGCCGACCTGGGCGATGTGGTGGCCTACGCCAGTCGGTTTGATGGTGCCGATCTGCGGGACGCCCGGCTGCGCAACGCCATGCTGATGCAGAGCCGCTTCCGCGATGCCGAGATCAGCGGCGCCGATTTCAGCGATGCGGTGCTCGATCTGACCGAACAGAAGGCCCTCTGCAAGCGAGCCAGCGGCTCCAATCCAGTCACAGGCGTCAGCACAGCCGAAAGCCTGGGTTGCCGCTGAGCAAACCAAGCCGAGGCCAGTCGAGCTATGGCCAACCAGACCGAAGCCGACCAAGCCCAGGTGAGACGAATCCCATGATGCGTTGGATTGCCATGGCGACCGCTGCAAAGCCCGCTGCTTGTCTGACCGCATAGATTCGAGCTCCGGTTTCGGAGGGGAACAGCCTCCGGAGGTAACGGGGAAAGTCCGGTGAAAATCCGGCGCTGTCCCGCAGCTGTGATGGCTCCAGTCCTGGAGCCCAGCCAGAACGCCCACCGGTTGCTCTCTCGATCCCGGCGCGGACCGGACCCCTGCATGTCTTTCCCTGGTTCCCAGGAGGGCTCCGGCCCCCTCTGGCTTCGCACGCCACAGCCCCCGGAATCTGTTGCCCCAGTCCGACGTCTTCGCTCCAGTCTCCTGCCGCTCTGTGGCCTGCCGATCCTTCTCCTGGCTGGTCTGTTGCTGTCGGGGCCGGCACAGGCGCACCATGCCATGGAGCTGATGGGGCTGAAGCCCACGCCGATCCATGGACTGATCAGCGGCCTGGCCCATCCGCTTCTGGGTCCCGACCATCTGCTCTTCCTGCTTGCCCTGTCGCTGGTGGGGCTGCAGCAGCGTGCCACCTGGATGGTGGCCCTGCTGGCCACCGGTCTGGGTGGCAGTGCTCTGGGGCTGGCCTTGCCCAACCTGCCCGGAGCCGAAGCAGCCGTGGCGTTCACCCTCACCCTGGTGGGCCTGGTTCTGCTCGACAGGCTGCCCCGATGGGTTCTGGTGCCTGCCTTTGCCTTGCATGGCTACGTGCTGAGTGATGCCGTTCTGGGTTGGACGGCCGGTCCGACCGGCAGCTATCTGATCGGCCTGATGCTCAGTCAGATGGCTCTGCTGCTGGTGTCGCTCTGGGCGATGCGCCGTGCCGCTGCCAGCCTCACCCCGACCCGCCAGCGCCTGATGGCGGCCGGGCTGATCGGCTGCGGTGGCGCCTGGGCCTGGTCGAGCCTGGTGGGCTGAACCCAACCATGGCCCCCTTGAATTCCCGCCTTCCAGTCACGGTGGTGACCGGCTTTCTTGGCGCCGGCAAGACCACCCTGCTGCGCCATCTGCTTCTGAACAGCGGTCAGCGTCTCGCCGTTCTCGTTAACGAATTCGGTGATGTGGGCATCGATGGATCGCTGCTTCGCGATTGCGGCTTCTGCCCGGAAGAGGAAGCCGAAGGCCGGTTGGTGGAACTGACCAACGGCTGCCTCTGCTGCACCGTGCAGGACGACTTCCTGCCCACCATGACGCGGCTGCTGGAGCGCTCGGACCAGCTCGACGGCATCGTCGTCGAAACCAGTGGCCTCGCCCTGCCGGCTCCGTTGGTGGATGCCTTCCGCTGGCCTGAGATCCGCACCCGCACGCGGGTCCATGCCGTGGTCACCGTGGTGGATGGTGAAGCGCTGGCGGCTGGCCATGTGGTGGCGGATCCGGCTGTGCTGGAGGCGCAACGCCTGGCGGATCCGAGCCTGGATCACGCCACGGCGATCGAGGACCTGTTCGAAGACCAGCTCGAGGCGGCGGATCTGGTGCTGATCAGCCGAGCCGATCGCATCAGCCCAGACGATCTCGATCGCCTGCGCCAGCAGCTCCATCCACGCCTGCGCAGCGCCACGGCCGTTCTGCCGATGCAGCGGGGTGACATCAGCCCGGAGCTGGTGCTGCAGCTCCGCCGGCCAGACGAGGCTGACGCTCATCAGCACGGCGAGCACCTCGACGACGACCACGACCACCATCCCGACGACCACGATCAACACCACGACCACGCCCACGTGGCGATGGGATCGGCGGTGTTGCGCCTGGCCGGCGACTGGTCGCGTCAGCAGGTGGAGCCAGCCATCGCTGAGCTGATCCAGCGCCAGGGGCTGATCCGGCTCAAGGGTTGGTTGTGGCAGCAGGGCCGTCCACGCCCCCTGCAGATTCAGGCCGTGGGTCCGCGTCTGGAGTGCTGGTACGAAACCGCCCCCTCCAGCCAGCTGGCCGGCGAGCCTGGGCTTGAACTGGTGGCCCTGGGGCTGGGTCTCGACGCGGAGGCCTGCAAGGTCTGCCTGCTCGATGCACTCGACTCTGCCCCTGCACCTTGACGGTGATTCAGTCGAGGGGGATATCACCTCGGGCGCAGAGTCCATCCCAGCAGAGGGAAGCATCCGCGCTCCAGGTGCTCTCCACCTCGCGCCAGCCTCCAGCGGCCTGGTCCTGGCGCATGCGCACGCTGCCGGATCCGTCGTGCTGGAAGTCGTAGCGGCGCTCACCCACCTGCAGCTGCCAGCGCTCACCGATGCTCATCACCGTCATCGCGCAGGGTTGCCAGGGCCCATCGGCCAGGCGGCAATCAAGACTCACGATCGGAGAGCTGGAGCTTGATTCCGGATCGGAGCCGCCAGGATCCGCCTGGGCCGGCAGTGCAGCGATCGGTCCAAGCAACAGCGCCAGCATCACCACCGGTTGCCACAGATCCAGCGATGGAGACACGGGCAGCACGGCGGGGCAGCTGGTACCCCTTCAAGCTGACTACCGCGGCTGTCAAGGGGGCGATGGGCTGCCAAGATTTAACAAATCTCCGACAGCCCCGGTGCCCCTCTACAGCGCTCGCGTTCAGGTGTCCCTGCGCCCCTCGGTGCTCGATCCGGCCGGCGAAGCCACCCGGGCCGCCGCTGCCCGCCTGGGGGTCGATGGAGTGACGCGGTTGCGGATCGGCAAGGCGATCGAACTGGAGCTGGAGGCGCCGGACCGCGCCACGGCGCAGGCCCAGGCTGAACTGCTCAGCGATCGGCTGCTGGCCAACCCGGTGATCGAGAACTGGACCCTCGACCTGCAGGAGCTCGGTTGATCCAGGCGGCTCCAAAGCGCTTCGGACCAGGCTCGGCTTCACCCACTCGCAGTACCCGCACCCCACTTCCCCCTCATGACCATCGGCATCGTGGTGTTCCCCGGTTCCAACTGCGACCGGGATGTGCGCTGGGCCATGGAGGGCTGCCTGGGTCGCTCCACCCGTTTCCTCTGGCATGAGGAGCGCGATCTCGCCGGGCTGGAGGCGGTGGTGCTGCCCGGAGGCTTCAGCTATGGCGACTACCTGCGCTGCGGCGCCATCGCCCGGTTCGCGCCGGTGCTGCAGGAGGTGCTCGCCTTCGCGGAGCGGGGCGGACCGGTGCTGGGCATCTGCAATGGCTTTCAGGTGTTGACGGAACTGGGCCTGCTGCCTGGGGCGCTCACCCGCAACGAGAAGCTGCACTTCCTCTGTGAACCCAGCCGCCTGGAGGTGCAACCGGGTCACTGCCGCTGGCTCGGCGGCTATGGAGCCGGTGAGAGCATCACCCTGCCGATTGCCCACGGTGAAGGTCGTTATCAGGTGGAACCCGAGCGGTTGAAGCAGCTGGAGGATCAGGGCTGCGTGGTGTTGCGCTATGCCGACAACCCCAACGGCTCCGTGGGCAACGTGGCCGGCCTTACGAATGCCGGTGGCAATGTGCTTGGTCTGATGCCCCACCCGGAACGGGCCTGCGATCCCGTCACCGGCGGCATGGATGGACGGCGCCTGCTGGAGGCGGTGGGCTCCTGAGCCAGCCCGTCTGCAGATGACGTTGCACCGCCGTTCCTTTCTGGCTGCGCTGGCGGGAGCTGGTGGTGTGGGGATGGCGGCGGCGGTCCGAGCGGCAGGGGTTGGCCCAGCAGATGCCCTTTCCCAAGGACCCGCCGGGCAGGCACCGGCCCTGCCCATGCCACCGCCCCTGACGGCCGGCAGCCGGCTGGTGGCGATCGCACCCGGCACCTGGTGGGAGGATCCCGAATCGGAACAGACCAGCCTGGAAGCGCGAATCGCGAGCGCCGGCTGGGAGCTGCTGGTGCCGCCAGCGACCCGTCAGCGCTGGCACTGGTTCTCGGGTACAGACCGCCAACGCTGCCTGGCCTGGGAGCAGGCGATCGGTGACCAACGGGCGGAGGGCGTACTGGCCGTCACAGCCGGCTGGGGCAGTGCCCGGCTGCTCGAGAGTGGCTGGCAACCGCCGCCTCGGCCGATCTGGCTGATGGGCTTCTCCGATGCCAGCGCCTTGCTGCTGGCCCAGTGCGCGGCTGGTCTGGGCGGCGCGATCCATGGGGGCCTGCACGGCGACGCCGGCCAATGGCAGCGGCTGGTGCACCTGCTACGGCGCCAGCCGGTCGACCCCCTCCAGGGACAGGGCTGGCGCAGCGGCATCACGGAAGGGCCCCTGGTGGTGACCAACCTCACGGTGGCGACGCATCTGATCGGCACCGCTTGGTTGCCGGATCTGCGGGGGCGGATTGTGGTCTTTGAGGATGTGGGTGAGGCCCCCTACCGGGTGGATCGGATGCTCACCCAATGGAGGAGCGCCGGGCTGCTGGCAGGGGTGGCCGGCATCGGACTGGGCCGCTTCCAGTGGACGCCAGACGACGTGATGCCTGGCGATCTCTCGATGGAGGAGGTGCTGCGGGAGCGCCTCGGTGATCTGGGCATCCCCCTGGTGGGTCGATTGCCCGTGGGGCATGGCAGGCCGAATCTGGCCCTCCCACTGGGCCATCGGGCCCGACTGGAGGGCGGCGCCGGAACCCTGGCGCTGCTGTGAAGCAGCGCTGCGGCGCCAGGTCTGGACGCCAGGCATGAAAAAGGGCCCTCACGGGCCCAGAACCTTGAAACCAAACGACAAGTAGCTGATGCAATCAGCAATGGGAAAAAGTTCAGCTGCCTCCAGGACAGAAGCTGCCTGCTCTGTTGGGATCAGCCCAACCTGAACGTTTCAATCTGATCGGCTGAGTTGCGATCAGTTCACTGCCGCAAAGAAGTCCTTGCTCTTGACGGGATCCGGATTCATGGTCTTATCGCCAGGGGTCCAGTTAGCGGGGCATACTTCATCCGGATTGTTGCGGATGTGCTGGAAGGCCTGCAGCAGGCGCAGGGTTTCATCGACGCTGCGGCCCACGGGCAGGTTGTTGATCGTGCTTTGCATGATCACACCATCGGGATCGATGATGAACAGACCCCGCAGGGCCACGCCGGCCTCTTCATCCAGCACCTCGTAGGCGCGGGCGATGTCCTTTTTGAGGTCGGCCACCAGGGGGTAGGCGATATCGCCGATGCCGCCGCTCTTGCGCTCGGTCTGAATCCAGGCCAGGTGGCTGAACTGACTGTCGACCGAAACACCCAGAACTTCGCAGTTGCGGCTGGAGAATTCGCCGTAACTATCAGAGAAGGCGGTGATCTCCGTGGGGCACACGAAGGTGAAGTCGAGCGGGTAGAAGAAGAGCACCACGTACTTGCCGCGGTACTGGGACAAGGTGACCTCCTGGAACTCCTGGTCGATCACGGCGGTGGCTGTGAAATCAGGAGCGGGCAGACCGACGAGCCGGGACATGGCGGAAGCGAAGTGGGTATCAGAAGGATTGAAAGTCCAGCTGGCAGAAGCGAACAGACTCGAAGCGCGGTCCCAAAATCCCGACCTCGAGCCTGTCCCAATGCGAAGTCGTATCGGCTTCCAGTTGGACTTCAACAATTTATCACGGATCTCGCGTGCCTCGGCGAAGCAGGGCCTAGCGGCGCCGCCATAGGCTGGTGCTACAAGACGCGATGACCCCATGGGCTGGGATCCCCTGATCCTCCGTAAATTCAGCACCACCGGTCATTTCCGGCTGCTGAACCAGCTGCGCAGCGAACTGCAGGCCCATCCCCTGGAGCGGCAGGTGGAGACCGATCCCGCCGCTGGAGCCGGACGGGGCAAAGCCGTGATCCGCACGGTGGCCGTCCGTCGGGGCGGTCAGAGCCAGGGCCGAATCCGTCGCCCCCAGGCCCGTATGGACAGTGGTGGCGCAAGCCTGACCTCCTCAGATGCCGGGCAGTCCTTCCGTGATCGGCTCAACGCCATTGAAATGCGCTGATGGGCCGGCAGGTTCTGCTTGGTCGCCAGGATCTGAAATGAGTTGTTTGCGGTTCCTGTACGGTCACATCACGATTCTGAGACCGCTGGCCTGCCAACGAAAGTCTTGAATTTGCCGTCTGCTTGCCTGGTAGATTGTTAATCATTCAGCAGGTCAAAGATGGCTTTCTGCAGATCCTTCGACTGCTCCAGCTGGTCAAACACCCAGGCCATTGCCGTGGCAGGTTTCTCAAAACCAAGCTCTTTGCAGAGCTTCTGAATGATGACAGAGTGATCCTCATAAAGCGAAAGATCACTGACATTCCGCACGCTGAGGTGGCTACCAACAAACTGCCGCGAGCTGGATTGAACCGGGGAGAGGTCTGACGAATTCATGGCCATCATGAAGGATTTCCTAATTTAGATCAGCTCTCGCAACCAATGCCAAGCCTTTCAGTCGCGTGAAGGCCGCATTCAGCAGACTCAGCGAGGAAGCAGACACTCCAGCTCCCGAAGGCGGTGTTCCAAGGCCTCGATCTTTTCCAGGTAGGTGAGGGCAAGGGCCATGCCGGGGGGGTTGAGGCCAAACGTATTGCGCAGGTCTGCGGCACGACGCGCCTGGTGAATCGTGCAGGAATGAAAGCTCCAGCCCGACGCACTCACTCTGGTTTCGAACACACCGAACTGCACCAACTCCACCACTTCCCCATGCTCCAGGCCTGAGGCCGCCAGTAACTCCTCCAGCTCGACTCGGCTTTCGCTCTCCACCGGAATCAACAGGTCATCAGCCATGGGTCGTAGCTCCAGGGAATGAGGTGCGCGGGTTGAAGGAGGTGGCAGCAGCCAGCTCACGATAGAGCTCCCGTTCGCGGTCGTCGATCTGCTTCGGCATCACGATCTGCAGCACGCAATAGAGATCGCCCGCCCCCTCCTTGCGCTTTGGCAGCCCCTTGCCGGTCAGGCGAAGCTTCTGGCCGGCCTGAGCGCCCTCCTTCACCGTGACACGCACCTGGCCATCAAGGGTTGGGACCTCGATCTCTCCACCCAGGGCCGCTTCCCATGGGGTCACCGGCAGCTCGAGGTAGAGGTCATGCCCCACGGCGCGAAAAAGTGGATGGGGCTGGAGGTGGATGTCGAGATAGACGTCTCCCGCCGGCCCGCCGCCACTGCCTGCCAGGCCCCGCCCGGGAATCCGCAACCGCTCTCCATCGATCACTCCCTTCGGCACCCGAATGCGCACCGTGGTCGAGGCACGCTCCATGGTCCCGTCGGGGCGCAGGCGAGGCTCCTTCCGCTCCAGGGTCACCTGGGTGCCATGGCACACCTCTTCAAGGCTGAGGTTGGCCACAGCCTCCACATCCTGACCGCGGATCGGAAAGCCAGGCCCCCCCTGGTGTCGCCGCTGCGCCGAACGGAAGCCCATCTGCTCGAACAGATCGGCCAGATCCACCTCCTCGCCGGCCTGGCCCTGCCAGAAGCGGGTATCCCAGTCTGGTGATGGTCGGAAGTCTTCACCGGGGCGATGGCGACCCAGTTCGTCGTAGGCCCGGCGCTTTTCCGGGTCGGAGAGGGTCTGGTTGGCCTCACTGATCTCCTTGAACCGCTCTTCGGCTCCCTTTTCCTTGGAAATGTCCGGGTGAAATTTGCGGGCCAGTCGGCGATAGGCCTGTTTGATCTCGTCCTCGCTGGCCCCACGCTCGACGCCGAGAATCTCGTAATAATCCTTGAACTTCATCGCGACTCACTCCTGATCAATGCCGGAAACCAAGTTCGTCGCTGGAAGATGGCAGCGGTGTTTGAGCCGTGGCCAGCCAGGCAAGGTTCCGTTGCACGTCTGCCAGTAACTGGTCGGCCATGTCTTGATTGAAGCCGGCTCGAATCACGAAACGCAGCACGGCACGGTCTTGCAGGTTGGCCGGAAGTGTATAAGCAGGTACCTGCCATCCACGAGAGCGCATCATTTTTGAAAGGTGAAAGACCGTCCAGTTCTTGATGCTCGGATCACACTCCACCGCGAACACGGGCAGCTGGCCGCGGGGATGGCTCACCAGCCTCAGGGGTTCCATCGCTGCCAGGCCATCGGCCAGGTGACAGGCAATCGCTTCGAGAGAGGCCATCCGCTGGCTGTACCCCTGTCGCCCCAGATGCAGGAAGTTGAAGTATTGACCCACCACCTGGGCGCCTGAGCGCGAGAAGTTGAGCCCGATCGTGGGCATCTCGCCGCCGAGGTAATTCACATTGAAGCGCAGCTCTTCCGGCAGATGGTCACCACTGCGCCACAGCACCCAGCCCACCCCGGGCAACACCCCCCCATACTTGTGGCCACTGGAGCTGATCGAAACCACCCGCGAGAGGCGGAAGTCCCACGCCCAATCCGGCGAATTGAACGGAGCCACGAAACCACCGGACGCCGCATCCACATGGATCGGAATGTCAAGACCGCTGCGCTGGTGCAGAGCATCGAGAGCGGTCTGCAGGGCGTCAATGGGTTCATAACTTCCATCGAACGTGCTGCCCACGATGCCGACCACACCGATGGTGTTCTCGTCGCATTGCTTCAGGGCTTCCTCGGGAGTGAGGTGCAACCGGTTCTGCTCCAGGGGCACCAGCCGCGGTTCCACATCGAAATAGGTGCAGAACTTCTCCCAGCAGACCTGGGTGTTGATCCCCATCACCAGGTTGGGGCGCGAGGCGTCCAGACCAGCTCCCCGGCGACGCTCCCGCCAGCGCCACTTGAGAGCCAGTCCCCCCAGCATGCAGCCTTCACTGGAGCCTGTGGTGGAGGTACCAATCGCTTGATCAGGATCGGGCGCATGCCAGAGATCGGCCAGAATCTTCAGACAACGCTCCTCGAGTTCAGCGGTCTGGGGATATTCATCCTTGTCGATCATGTTCTTGTCGGCGCATTCCTCCATCAGGCGCCGCGCCTCGGGCTCCATCCAGGTGCCCACAAAGGTGGCCAGATTCAGCCGTGCATTGCCATCCAGCATCAGATGGTCGTGCACCAGCTGATAGGTCAAGTCTGCCGGCAAGCCCTCTTCGCTCAGGCGGTCGCGGGGTACGTCAGCAGCCGGCTTCTGATGACGGAGGCGGCTGCCAAGCTGGGACGTGAGATCCAGCTGAGACGAACGCATGCGCTGGGCCACTGAAGATTGCCTGCAGGGTTGTCTCAGTATTTAAGTCGGAAGGCATCCCCCCATCGGCCCATGGTTCCTCACCATCGCCTGCTCAGTTACACCCTGACCCAGCCACCAGCGGCCGGGGAGGGCATCAGGCTCGGTCTCTGGCAAGGCACGGGTTCGGCTGCCACAGCTGATGCGGTGGAGGAGAACCTCCTGCGTCTGGAGCAAGTCTGTACCCATGCTGCCAGCCTTGGGGTGCAGCTGCTGGCCTTCCCGGAGCTCTACCTGAGCGGTTACATCGTGACGCCGGATCTGGCACGGCAGCTGGCGGAGCCGCTGGATGGAACCAGTCTCCAGAGGGTGGCGGCAGCCGCCCGCAGGAACGGGCTGGCGGTGGCCTGTCCCTATCCGGAACGGGCTGTGGTGGCCGGAGAGGAGCGCTTCTACGACGCCATTGCCCTGTTCGATCACAGCGGCCGCCTGTTACGCAACTACCGAAAAACCCATCTGTGGGGACCCGATGAAAAACGCTGCTGGCATCCTGGGTACCTGCATCCTGAAGAGGGCCCTGCCTTTTCGGTGCACCCGGTGAACGGGATCTCCGTGGGCTTGCTCAACTGCTACGAAGCCGAGTTCCCCGAGCTCTCCCGGCGACTGGCACTGGAGGGGGCCCAGCTGATTCTGATTCCGACGGCCGCCGACACCTGGGCTGAGCTGAGCACTGGCCAGCGGACGACCCAGCCGTACCCCGATGTCTCGAGAACCCTGGTGCCGGCCCATGCCTTCCAGAACGGCTGCTTCGTGGCCTACGCCAACCGCTGCGGGGAAGAACACGTCAATGGTCAGGTCAAGGCGGCGTATCTGGGCAACAGCATCATTTGCGGGCCCCACGGCGACACTCTGGTGGCTGCCCGTGCCGAGCCCACACTGTTGATGGCTGACTGCCTTCCTGGTGACTACGGCCCAAGCCATCCAGAAAACACCACCTATCTCAAGGATCGGCGCACGGATTTGTATTGAAACCGGCCTCCCCGGCAGCGGGCACCCGACCAGCCACGAGACCGGCCAGCTGGGCGACATGGCTTGGCCGGCCGGTGCTCAGCTCACTGGATCGCCGGTGTGATGGTGCTCATGGGCAGGGGGTAGCGGGCGTGCTGCACTGGGCACCCAGCTCCGCCAGCCAACCGCGCAGCTGTTCGATCGCTTCAGAGCGCAGGCGGTAGTAGATCCAGCGGCCCTCCTGACGGTCGTCCAGCAGCCCGGCCTGCTTGAGCACCTTGAGGTGGAAGGAGAGCTTCGACTGGGCCAGGCCGAGGTCGGTGGTGAGATCACAGACGCAGCGCTCGCCGCTGCCGAGGGTTTCGATCACCCGCAGGCGCAGGGGATCGGCGAGGGCCTTGAGCAGCGCTCGGGCCTGGTCGGCCTGTAGAGAAGAGCGGGCAACAGCGCCGGGAGAGCTCATGTGCATAGCGATACCTATTGAATCAATTCTAGTTGATTTATGGTCGGCACACCCCGTGCCTTCCGGATGACGATCGGCATCAACGGCTTCGGTCGCATCGGTGCATGAACCAGCACACCGATCCCACCGCCGTGCCCTGCAAGGCTGCCGGTGTCGACCTGATGCTCGACTGCAGCGGTCGGTTCAAGACAGCCGAAACCCTTAGGCCCGACTGCGCCGAACCGGGTCTGAAGCGGGTGATCGTGGCCTGCCCCGTGAAGGGGGTGATCGCCGGCGAGGAGGCGCTGAACGTGGAATTCGGCATCGTCACCAAGCTCGGTGGTGCTCGGCACTGCTGGTGGGGCTGTCGAAGCTGAGCAGCCTGCGGCTGCCGGTGCCGCAGGGCTGACGCTCCGCCGCCAGAGTGCAGGACCCATCCCCTGATCGATGACGCCGACCCGTGAGCAAATCCTTGCTGCCTCCGCCGGCTGGGTGGCGGTTGTCCTGAATGTTCTCCCCGGCCTCGGGGCCGGCTATCTCTATCAACGCCGCTGGAAGGCATACTGGATCACATCAGCTCTCGCCACCGCCTGGTTCGTATCTGGAGCCGTGTTGGGCCAGAACGCCGATGCGGCAGCCGAGGCTCAGAACCAGTTGGTGGGGCTGATCGGTCTGGTGCTGTTGGCCACCGTCACCGCAGCAGAGGCGGGCCTGGCCGTGAAGCGGGTCCGACAGAGCAGCTGACGATGGGTCTGCGGAGGGCTCTCAGCCCAGGTACCAGCGCAGCAGCGCCAACACCTGCCCGGCTGGCCCATGACCCGTGATCCACTCACCAGCAACCGCCGCAGCAAAACCGAGCATGGCGACGCGGCCATTCAGCCGCTCCACGCCTGCCAACGCTGCTGCATTCCAGGGTCGGCTGGTGGTGAGTCCTTCTCCGAACCGCTCCAGCGGCTCGTAGTGGAACGAACGGTCAGGCAAGGGAGTGCTGCGGAGGTGCTCAGAGCCTATGGGTCCGCCTGCGCGGGCCTGCTCACAGAGGATGTCAGTGGTCACAATCCAGGGAGGCAACGCGCAGCTCCTGGAGGGTGCGTTGTACGGGCGCGAGGAATGGGAGGAGGGCCAGGCTCTGCCCCAGAGCTGCCGCCACCGCAGTTGAGGGTGTTGATCGCGGCGAAGAAGGGCTCTGAATCACCGGCCGGGCGCGACGGCACCACCACCACGGCCACGGCATCGTCGAAACTCACGATTGTCAGCCGGTCGGAAGCGGTGAGCTGCTCCATCAACCGCTCGGTGAGACACTGCAACCAGCGGAGACACCGTTCTCCCGGGGGCGGGGATCGAGACGGTGCCGCTGATGAGACGCTTCATCCCTCGCAGCCAAGCCAGCGGCTGGCCGCCATGTGGCTGGCTGCCACCGGAATGCGACGAAGCGCGAGATGGGGGAGACGGGGAGCCCAGGGAATCAGACCCCTGAGCAGCAACGCGCGCAGAGGAGCGGGTCGCGGAAGGAGCATGAAGCGATTGAAGGTACGCAAGAGCCGGCTTGCCTCAACCCGGATTGGCGCTGTCTTCCGCATGGGCCCGCAGCTCTGCGAGGCCATAGACCCCGCGATCGTCAGACAACGTTTCGGGTTGCAGCAGGGGAAGCAAACCCGGCCCACCAGGAGGGGAAAGGGCTGGCCACAGCGTTTCAGCGTCTGTAGAGACCAGCCCCCGGAGCTCCGAAGCCAGCACCAGGAAGAACACCGGCACCGGATGCAGGCCCACCAGCACCACCGGGATTGCCGAGCGGACGCCGCTCCAGCCCAGCGCCAGCCTCACCGAAACCGGCCCCCGGCAAGACACCCGCACCCGAGGCCGGCCCACCGAAACCACCAGCACCCACTCCGGGTTCTCGATCCAGGCCTGCCCCTGCCGCTCCGAACCCAGCACCGGGAGCCAGTCCAGCTCCTGAAGCAGGACCCCCAAGGCCGCCTGGATTCGGCCTGGCCAGCCCCGATCCAGGCGCTGGCAGGGAGAAGGCCAGGCCAGCGGCCATCACAAGCCAGACGTTGCGGATTCCGGTCATGGCTCAGGCCTGGCGGATGCCCTCAAGACCTAGCAAGGGCTTCTGATCGGGGCCGGCCAGATCAGACAGGCTCTGACCCGATCGCTTCAAAATCTGTTACAATTCAAGAAACAAACCGCAATACCCATGACTGATTCTTCGACCCGCTTCGGCTTTGTGGCCTTCGCCGAGACCTGGAACGGCCGCCTGGCCATGCTCGGTTTCGTGATCGGCCTGGGCACCGAGCTGCTCACCGGCCAGGGCATCCTGTCCCAGATCGGTCTGGGTTGATCATCATGAGTACCGATTACACCGCTGCCATCACCGGCTTGATTGCTCTGGTCGTGGTTCTCACCGGGATGGTGACCTTTGTGCTCAGCCGCCCCAGCGATCTGGCACCGACGAACTCCCGCTGATCTTCCAGAGCTTCGCCCTGGCATGAATCCCTGACAACCCCTGGGCACAGCCTAGGGGTTTTCCGATTTCCAACTCTGGGGCAATTCCTTCCCTGGCTCCATCGCTCCGGTCGCAGGGCTTGGCAGCTGTTCAGCCTTTGTTGTGCTGATCAGCCACCAGCAGAAGACCACCCATGATCGCCAGGTTCTTGAGCAGCTGAATCCGCTCGCCGCTGTCATTCACATCAGCGTGGAAGAGCAGCGTGGTGGGTACAAGAAACACCAGCAGCAGCACCGCTCCCAGTCGTGCTTTCCAGCCGCTGATCACCAGCACTGAGCCTACGGCCATCAAGGCCATGGCGATCCCCAGCAACAACGGTGCCAGCGGCAATCCCTTGGCGGCAATGGCACCAGCCACGCCGGTGAAGCCCGTCAGCTTGCCGATCACCGCATGGATGAACACCAGGCACAGCAGCACCCGCGCGATTCGGTTCAGCAGGGAGAGACCCGATGGCTGCGCACGCATGGGTGTCGGTTCGTTGTGACGGCATTGTGGGGTGCCGCGCACTCCCTGGGTGTGCAGAACCCGGCTCTGCAACAACACACGACTGGCTTGCAGCTCACCGCCACCGAGCTTGGATGGAGGATGGTGTGAGCGGAGCTCCTGACGCTGGCACCTGGGGCCAGAGATCCAGTGGGGCTTCCCGTCGGATCCTGGGCACCTAGCTGGAGCGGTGGCTTCTGGGCCGGGCTCGTGAACGGTGCCATGGACGGGTGCCATGGACGGCGACGTTGACACATGCCAGGGAAGCCAGTGATCCGTTGAAAGTGATGGAGCAGGGGCCGGATCGTCAGCGCACTCCTGGCTGTTGCTGGGGTGGGGTGTCATCCATGGTCTGGAGTCTTCCGATTTCGATGGATTCACGATCGGACGGGCGACGGCCTCGGGAAATCGCGGTACATGCCTGACATCCAGACTGTGGCGATGGCCCGCACCCTTCTTCCACTGCCTGGCCTTCTGGGGTTGGTCACCCTGTTGATGCCGTTGGCCGGCGCCCAGACGGCTCAGCCCCCGATCAGTCGTGCCACGGTGCTCTCGATCGGCGATGGCGACACGATCCGTGTCAAGCAGGCCGGCCGGGTGATCACGGTGCGGCTGGCCTGCATCGATGCACCGGAGATGGATCAGAGCCCCTACGGCCCTCAGGCCCGCCGGTACCTGCAGATGCGTCTGCCGATCGGCACGCCGGTGGCGCTGGCGGTGAAAGCAACTGACCGCTACGGCCGCACCGTGGCCGAAGTGATCGGCGCGATCAACCTGGGTCTGGCGCTGGTGGAAGACGGCCAGGCCTTCGCTTACCGCAAGTACCTGGGCCAGTGCGACACCAAGGAGTATCTCGACGCTGAGTACCGGGCCTCCCGGCATCGTCATGGTGTGTGGCAGGTGCCTGGAGGGATCACCAGGCCCTGGGTGTTCAGACGGAAGGGATCGTTTTAATCGCCACCGCCACCGCCACCGCCGGCTCCGGCTCCTGCTCCGACTCCGACTCCGACTCCGACTCCGGATCGAACGCTGCAGTAATCGGATGAAGCTGGCGTCAACTTCCTGGTAGGGGGCACCCGCCTGCCGGGCTCGACTTGGTGGATGTAGCACTGCCCTATACATGAGGATTCTCAAGTGAGGCTCTGGCTCTCCCAATAGCCGCTTGTTCTTCTTGAAGGTGACGATGAACACGTCTCAACGCGTCGCATCATCGAAGCTTCAGGTTCCAAAGCATGATTCGCTCAGCCCGATCGTGATGGATCCCGGTGGTTTCTCGATGAAGCGACAAGGCGACGTAGCGTTGCCGCTTCCTGCTCGAGCGGGTATGGATGGTCGCTGGTTCGCCCTACGGGCCAGGCGCGTCCTGGGCGGTGTGCTCGCGTTCTGCCTGAGCGGAGCTGACCCCGTCTGGGCCATGCAGGCCAGCGAGGCAGCCGCGGCGGATTCGCCCCAGGCGGCCGCCATCCTGCGGATCGTTCGCAACCGTATGGCTGTTGATCACCTGCGGGCGGTGATTGTGCGCGTCACGATCGACGGCAAGGAGGTTGTCACCGAGGCGATGGGCGAGTCGATCACGGGCGTGCCCGCCACGGAGGGCATGCATTTCCGCAACGGTGCGGTCGCCATCTCCTACGTGGCGACGCTGCTGCTGCAACTGGTCGACGAGCACAAGGTGCGTCTCGACGACAAGCTCTCGACCTGGCTGCCGGACATCCCGAATGCGGATCGGGTCACGCTCGGCCAGCTCGCCCAGATGACCTCCGGCTACCGCGACTACGTGATCGGCAACGACGCGTTCGTCCAGGCTCTGCTCGAAAACCCGTTCCGTCAGTTTTCGGTACAGGATCTGCTCTCCTACGCGAACCTTCAGACGCTCTGGTACGAGCCCGGAACGAGCTGGAATTACGCGCACACGAATTACGTTCTCCTCGGTCTGGCGCTGGAGAGAATCACGGGCAAGACCATGCCCGTGCTGATGCAGGAGCGGATCTTCGGACCCCTGAACATCCGTAACACCCGGGATCCCGGCGGCACGCCCGTGATCGCGCCGCCGGTGCTTCACGCCTTCTCGTCGGAACGGCGCCAGGCCCTCGGCATCGCCCCAGGAACGCGCTTCTACGAGGAGTCGACCTACTGGAACCCGTCGTGGACTCTCAGCCGCGGAGCGGTCCAGTACACCACCATCCACGACATGGCGACGTCCGCCGAGGCGATCGGGACGGGTCGGCTGTTGTCGCCGGAGACCCACAGGCAGCAGATCGCTCCGAAGCTTCGGGGCTTCGGCAAGCCGATCGAGGGCTGTGCGACCTGCGCCACCCTCAACGACTTCTACACCTATGGGATCGGGATCGTCCTCTCGGGCCCCTGGCTGCTGCAGAACCCGCTGTTCTCTGGACAGGCCGGGGTGATGGCCTACCTGCCCTCGCAGAAGATCGCGATTGCGGTGGCGGTCACCTTCGACGAGGAGGCCTTTGACTCCAGCGGTGCGTACCGCAACTCAGCTGATGACATCTTTCGCGCGATCGGCGCCTACCTGGCGCCGGAGGAACGCCCGCCCATCAGGCCCAGCAGCCGGTAGAACTCCTCCAGGACGTCGTTGACGAAGAAGTGATCATCCCCCTGGATCCCGTCACCGTGGCCAGCCTCGATGTCACACCGCCACCGCCAGCTGCGGATTGAACTCCGCAGGGATCGGCTGCTGCTGAATGAATCCAGGAGATGGCGAAGGAGGGTGCGAAGGTCATTCTGGTTTCCTTCCCAGAGCATCAGCTGATCCACGGCTTCGTTCACGTGGATGATGCGGTTTCACCAACCGTGATGATCGCGCTTGCGGTGCTGCGGACGCTGTTGTGGGCACTGGACACAGCGTGCCCCGCATCAGCAGGCTGTGGGCGGCCGGCACATAGAACAGGGCCAGGGCGGTGGCCCCCAGCAGACCGCCCGACACCGCGATCGCCAGCGGCGGCCAGAAGCCGGTGGGATCCAGCATCAGCGGCAGGAAGCCGGTCACGGTGGTGAGCGTGGTGGTGATCACGTGGCGGGTGGCGTGCAGCACAACGGTGGTGGTGGCGGCAGGGTCGCCGCTGGCGGCGAGTGGATCGGTGCGGATGGCGTTGAGCACCACGATCGCGTCGTTGATCGCCAGGCCGATCAGGCCGAGCGTGCCCAGGATGGCGGTGAAGCCGAACAACGATCCGCTCAGCTTCAGGGCCAGGGCCGCCAGACCGACCGACAGCAACGCCACCGAGGCGATCAGAGCCGCCAGGCGGAAGGAGCGGAACGACAGCACCAGGGTGGCGGTCATCAGGATCGTCAGCACCCCCACCGTGGAGAGCAGGTTGGCGATGGCATCACCGCGGGCATCGGCTTCACCGCCGTAGGACAGCGTCACCCCGGCCGGCAGTTGCCAACCCTCCTGGTCCAGCTGCTGCCGGAACCCGCCCAGCACGGCATCGGGCAGCGACCCGGCGGAAAGAAAGGCCTGCACGGTGTTGATGCGCTGCCCGTCACGCCGATCGATGGAGGCCAGCTCCGGTTCCAGCCGCAGGCGTGCCAGGGCCGAGAGCGGCAGGCTGTCGCCACTGCTGGGAGACACCACATCCAGGGAGGCCATCTGCTGAAGATCCTCCCGCTGGGCTTCGGCCACCTGCACCCGCACCGGCAGGCTGGTGACGCCTTCGAGGATCGAACCGCCCACGACCCCTTCGAGGCCGGCCTGCAGTTGCCGGGCGATGGCGCGGTTGTTGAGGCCGCTGCGCTGGGCCTGCTGTTCATCCACCGCCAGGGCCAGACGGGGCAGGGCTTCGCTGAGGCTCGCACTCGTGTGGGTCACCGCCGCCTGTTGCGCCAGGCGCTGCCGCAGCTCATCACCGATCTGCCGCAGCTGCGTCAGGTCGGGGCCCTGCAGGCGCAGCTCGATCGGTGCCTCGAAGGGCGGACCCTGCTCCAGCTGCTTGACCAGCATCTGCGCTTCCGGGAAGGTCCGGTCCAGGCTCTCCTGAAGGGAGCGAAGGGTGTCGCGGAGGCGAGAGGTGCTGTGAAGCTGCACCAGGCCCTGGGCGTAATGGGGCGCGTTCTCCTGGGAGGCGACCACGTTGTAGAAGAACGGCGGCGCGCTCTCGCCCAGGAACCAGTGCACATCGGCGACGCCGGGATGCTCGCGCAGGCGCTGGCGAGCGGCCAACGCCAGCGCTTCGGTGCGGTCCAGGGTGCTCTGCTGCGGCAGGCGCATCTCGATCTGGAACTGGTCGCGGTTGGTGGGCGGAAAGAACTGCTGCTCGAGGCTGCCGAAGGCCACGAAGCCGAGCACCGGCAGCACCAGCGACAGGGCCACCCCCTGCCAGGGATGCCGCAGGGCGTGCTGCACGGTGCGGCGGTATCGGGTCGCGAGCAGGGGCAGCGACAGCCCCTGCTCCCACCAGCGCGCCCGTGGCCCCAGAGGCCGCCAGTGCTGCAGACGGGCGGTGAGCGCCGGGATCACCGTGAGGGAGAGGAACAGGGAACTGGCCAGCGCCAGGATCACCGTGAGGCCGATCGTGCCGATGAATTCCCCGGTGGCCCCCGGTGAGGTGGCGATCGGCACGAAGGCCAGCACCGTGGTGAGCGTGGCGGCCAGCATCGGCACCAGCAGGTAGCCCACCGACTGACGCACCGCGGCGCCGGCGGAGACACCGCTGCGCAGGCGTTGCTGCATCTCATCGACCACCACGATGGCGTTGTCGATCAGCAGCCCCAGAGCAATCACCAGGCCGGTGGCTGACATCTGATGCAGAGGAATCGCCAGGAGCCGCATCCAGCCGAACACCATCAGGGCGGCGAGGGGCAGGGCCGTCCCCACCACCAGCGCCGCCCGGCCACCGAGCATCAGCACCGACACGGCCACCACCATCAGCGCGCCGGTGATCAGGTTGCCGATCACACCATCGAGGCGCTCCTGCACGTAGCGGCTCTGATCCAGCACCGTGTGCAGCCCGAGGCCTTCGGGCAGGGCTGCGCGAACCTCCTCCAGCTGCGCGCGCGCCTGCTGCGCCCAGCGGTCCACACGTTCACCGGAGGCCACCGTGGCCGACACCACCACGGCGGGATGGCCGTGCACCAGCGCCAGCCGACTGGCGGGGCTGCGCACGCCCCTGCTCACCGCCGCCACCTGCCCCAGGCGGGTGCTGGCGCCATCGGCGCCCGTTTGCACGGGGATGGCGCGGATGCGCTCCAGCGAATCCAGGGCGCCATCCACCTGGAGCAGCAGCGCGCTGCGAGCGCCCCGCACCTGCCCGGCCGCCTCCTTGGCATCACTGGCGGCGATGCGCTCGGAGAGGCCCTGGGCCGTGAGCCCGAGTCGGGCCAGGTCCCGGGCACCGATCGCCACCTGGATCTCCTCGTCTGGCTCGCCGCTGAGTTCCAGTTTGTCGGTGCCGGGAAGGGCGCGCAGGCGGGTTTCCAGATCCTCCGCCAGGCGGGCCAGCAGCCCCAGATTGGCGGGTCCGGGCAGGTCCCAGGTGAGCCCGACGATCAGGGCACTGGCGCCGATGTTGCCGTCGCGGAATTCCGGACCTGAGGCCTCTGGCGGCAGCAGGGGGGTGGCATTGTCGAGCTTGCTGCGCACCTTGCTCCAGGCCGGCTCCACATCTCGGATCGAATCCTTCAGAGCCACGGCGATCACTGAGGTGCCGGCGGACGAGGTGGAGTCGAGATGGTCCACCTCCTGCAGTTCCAGCAGGGCATCTTCGAGTGGTTCGGTGAGCAGCGATTCGACCCGCTCCGGCGTGGCCCCCGGCAGGGCGGTGATCACCAGGGCATTGCGCTGGGTGATCAGCGGATCCTCCAGCCGCGGCAGGGTGAGCAGCGACGACAACCCCCAGACCACCACCAGCAGCAGGGTGAGCAGCAGCAGCTGCCGGTTGCGATGAAAGAGATCGAGCATCAGATCGCTGCCTGCACCCATTGGCCCGGCACGACGCGATGGGTGCCGGTGGCGATCACCTGTTCACCGGGGCGAAGGGTGCCGCGCACCAGCGAGCGATCGCCTTCGGTGTGCACCATCTCCACCAGGCGCCGGGCCACCTGCCGTGCCGGTTGTGGGCCTTGCGCTGCAGCCGCCTTGCCTTGGGTCGTCGAAGCGGGCACGAGCACGAAGACCGACCAGAGGCCCCGTTCCGCTGCCACCAGGGCGTCGGTGGGCAGCCAGAAGCCCGCCCCCCGTTCGCTGCGCTGCAAGGAGAGGCGGGCCGTCGCTCCCACCGGCAGATCCGCTGCCGGCAACCGCAGGACCACCGTGGCCGTGCGGCTGCCGGCATCGAGTTGCGGCAGCACGGCGCTGATCGTGGCCGTGAGGCGGCGGTCGCCCACGCTCACAGGGTGGCTTTCGCCCACCCGCAGGACCTGGGCGACGTCCGGAGGCACCCCTACGCGCAGTTCACGGGGGGCGGCTTCCACCAGGGTGAGCAGTGCCTGGCCGCCACTCACCACCACACCCTCATCAATCAGGCGCTCGCTGACCGTGGCGGCGAAGGGGGCCACGAGCACGCTGCGGGCCAGGTCGACATCGATCTGGCGCAGGCGGGCGCTGAGGTCATCGACCTGGCTGTCGGCCTGATCGAGGCGGCTGACCAGTGCCGCGGCGCCATAGATCTGCTGGTCGAGGTCTTCGAGGGAGATCGCCCCCTGGGCATGGAGCTTGCGGCGGCGTTCCCGCTGCAGCTCCGCCAGGGTGAGCTGCTGGCGCACTTCCTGCACGGCGGCCCGGGCGGTGCGCTGCTGCGCCAGCAGCTGCTGGCGCTGAGCCAGCAGCCGGCGGTTGTCGAGGCGGGCCAGCGGCTGGCCGGCCAGCACCGGATCCCCCTCTTCCACCAGCACCTGGGCCACGGTGCCGGCGAGCTCGAAGCCGAGGCTGCTGCGGCGGCCGGCCACCACCTCGCCGCTGTACTCCCGGCTGGTGCGGTACTGACTCACAGGCTGTGCCGTGACCACGGACACGGGCAGGGCCCTGGCCACAGGCGGACGGGGACGCTGGGCGACGGCCAGGGCGAGGCCCATGGCGGCGGTGAGTGGCAGCAGCCAGCGCAGCTGGCGGGAGGGTAGATGCTGCAGCAGTTGCCGCAGGGCCGGGTGCCGCAGCTGCGGCGGCGCGTGGGCGCCTGGAGCAGGCAGGGCACCGGAGGCGGAATCCATGGCGGCACGGCGGTGAGACCAACGTTGCTAGGCAACGCGTTGGGTATTCGCGAAAGTGTATGCACAACAAGTTGACTAGGTCAACCGCGCCTGCGCGCTGCCGTCGTCGCCTCGGTGGTCGTCCCAGTGGTCGCGACGGGGGTGCGGGAGGAAGATCGGAAGGCCCAGCACCGCTGCCGATCGTTCCCCATGGCCCTGGCTCACACGATCCTCACGGTGCTGAGTGAGAAGCCCGCCAGCGGCTACGACATCAGCAAGCAGTTCGAGGAAACCGTCGTCTGCTACTGGAAGGCCACCCAACAGCAGATCTACCGGGAGCTGGGAAAGATGGAGCAGCAGGGGTGGGTCTGCTGCCAGGTGGTGCCGCAGCTGGGAAAGCCCGACCGCAAGGTCTACGCCATCACCGAGACGGGCCGACAGGAACTGAGCCGCTGGTCGGCGGAGCCCACATGGCCCACCCCGATCCGGGAGGACCTGCTGGTGCGGGTGCTGGGTGGTCCGTACGGATCGCGCGCGCAACTGCTGGAGGAAGTGCAGCGCCGTCGCGCCATCCATGGCCAGCAGCTGGCCTCCTACCAGGAACACGAAGCGGAGGTCCTGGCCCACGCCGCGTTGCCCCTGCAGGAGCAGTTCCGCTATCTCACCCTGCGCCGCGGCATCCTTTACGAACAGGAGTGGATCCGCTGGTGCGATGAGGTGATCGCCTTCCTGGACGCGCAGCCGCCAGGCTGCTGAGGCGGGTTCAAGCGCGAACGCACCCTCAGACGGCGTGACACCTGCAGGGCCGCCGCTGATGGCGGCAGGCTCGCCAGGATGATGACCTCAGCGTCAGGGCCATGCCCAGGCGGCTCAAAACCCCGAGAGACCAGTGCCGACAACAGTGACGAAAGGAGTGACGACCACCACCTTCGCGGAGTTTGCCCAACGGGCCGACTATTCGCTGCTGGATGCACTGCAGCCGGATCCTCAGGCCAGCGGCGACGGCCACGATCACCAGCCCCGCCAGGTGTTCTCCGGTCATTACGTGCCGGTCACACCCACGGCGATTCCCGCGCCGGAGGTGGTGGCGCACAGCAGAACCCTGTTCCACGACCTGGGCCTGAGCGATGAGCTGGCCCACGACGACCAGTTCCGTCGTCTGTTTTCCGGCGACATCAGCGTGGCGCGGGAGCCGATGCGACCGTTTGGCTGGGCCACCGGTTATGCCCTCTCGATCTACGGCAGCGAATACATCCAGCAGTGTCCGTTCGGCACCGGCAACGGCTACGGCGATGGCCGGGCCATTTCCGTGTTCGAAGGTGTGTTCAAGGGCAAACGCTGGGAGATGCAACTCAAAGGCGGTGGCCCCACGCCTTACTGCCGCGGCGCTGATGGACGCGCCGTGCTCCGCTCCAGCGTGCGCGAGTTTCTGGCGCAGGAGTTCATGCACGCCCTGGGGGTTCCCACCTCCCGCTCGCTGACGCTGTACATGTCGCGGGCCGAAACGGTGCGCCGGCCCTGGTATTCCCCGAACTCCCGGTCGTTCGATCCCGACATCCTGGTGGACAACCCAGCGGCGATCACCACCCGCGTGGCCCCCTCGTTTCTGCGGGTCGGCCAGCTGGAACTGTTCGCCCGTCGCGCCCGCAGCGGTGCGCACCCGGATGCACGGAACGAGCTGCGGATGATCGTGGCGCACCTGATCGAGCGGAACTACCGGCCGGAGATTGATCCGGCTCTGGAGTTCAGCGATCAGGTGGTGGAGCTGGCGCGATTGTTCCGCGGGCGGCTTACTTCCCTGGTGGCCCACTGGATGCGGGTGGGCTACTGCCAGGGCAATTTCAACAGCGACAACTGCGCCGCCGGTGGCTACACGCTCGACTACGGCCCGTTCGGCTTCTGCGAACGCTTTGATCCGCGCTTTCAGCCCTGGACCGGCGGCGGCGAGCATTTCTGCTTCTTCAACCAACCGGCGGCGGCGGAAGTGAACTACGGGATGTTCTGCAAATCGCTGCTGCCGCTGCTCGAGGGCAACACGCAGGCGCTGGCAAGGCTGGATGCGATCCGCGCCGGCTTCGCTGAAGCGATGGCTCAGGCGCTCGAGGCGATGTGGGCCAGCAAGCTCGGCCTGATCAACACCGACGCCGAGCTGGTGAACGAACTGCTGCAGCTGATGGTGAGCTCCAAGCTGGATTACACGATCTTCTTCCGCAGGCTGTCTGACATCCCCGAGCACGTCTCTGCTCTGCAGGAGAGCTTCTACCTGCCCTGCTCCGAGCAGCTCGATGGGCAGTGGACGCAGTGGCTGCAACGCTGGCGGGATCGCCTCACGGCAGGTGGCGACATCAACGCGACATCCGCCGCGATGAAACGGGTGAACCCGGCCGTGACCTGGCGCGAGTGGCTGATTGCTCCGGCCTATGAGAAGGCTGCGGAAGGTGATTTCTGCCTGGTCAGGGAACTTCAGGAGGTGTTCCGCCATCCCTACGACGAGCTGCCTCCGGAGCTGGAGGCGACGTACGACCGCCTCAAGCCCCAGGAATTCTTCAACGCCGGGGGCGTGTCGCACTACAGCTGTTCGTCGTGATGGGTGCTCAGGGCAGCACCCGCTTGGCCAGCTGCTGCAGGCGATAGACGATCCACGCTGATCAAGGTGGCGGCTTCCCGCCGGGCCAGCGCCAGATCGAGATCAGCCCGGTGAGCGGGCTTCAGCGCAACCCACTGGACGCACAGCGCTTGCCGGCGCCATCTACCGCTTCGTGCCGGCCGGGCCTCCCACGACCGACAGGCGGCCGATGCGCGATGAGCAGGGACGCCTCTGGCTGATGAGTGGCCATCACAGTTTCGAGCTGGTGGAGAAGGGCGGCGATGGCAACCGGATCTCGGTGTCGAGCGTACGCAGCCAGCCGGCGGCGGCCGTGGATCACACCGCCCACAGCATGGTGAAACTCAACGGGCACGGCCAGAACACGGTGACCCTCTACGCCCAGCCCAGTTTCGGCGCGGCGATCGCGGGCATGGGCGAGTCGGGCGTAACCCTGGACAAGCTCTCCTGCACCTCGAACAGCCAGGGCACCTGGTGCCGCGTGGGCTACCCGGGCCAGAACGGCCGGGTGCTGTGGGTGCACGGGGATGCGCTGGTCTACCTGGGCGACGGGGAATGCCCCCGTCCTGACCGCCGCTGCCGCCGCGATGACGATCCGCCATCTCGCGGTGAGCGGCTACCGCTCGCTGCAGAACGTGGTGCTCCCCCTCGATCGGCTGACGCTGGTGACGGGGGCCAACGGCAGCGGAAAGTCGAATCTCTACCGGGCCCTGAGCCTGATCGGGTCCGCGGCCCGCGGCGAGATGGTGGGGGCCCTGGCCCGGGAGGGAGGCCTGCCGGCGGTGCTGTGGGCCGGCCCTGAACGGCTGAGCCGCCAGATGCGGCAGGGGGAGCAGCCGGTGCAGGGGGGGGCGCCAGGCACCGGTGCTCCTGCGCCTGGGCTTTTCGGCCGATCCCTTCTCCTATGCGATCGCGCTGGGCTACCCCCAGGAGCCGCAGACGGCCTTCGCGCTCGATCCGGCCCTGAAGGGGGAATGGATCTGGGCCGGCGGTAGCTTCCATCCCCGCGCCGTGCTCAGCCGCTCGAGCGGGCAGGCCGATCCCGACCGGAGCCTGTTCCAGAGCGGCGCCGATCCGCAGGAGCAGCCGGAGGTGCACCTGCTGCGTGAGCAGATCCTCAGCTGGCGCTTCTACGAAAGCTTCCGCACCGATGCCGGCGCGCCGGCGCGGCAGCCAAGGGTGGGCACCCGC